>CAKMZU010000053.1:775-10470 GCA_929200485.1 uncultured Gammaproteobacteria bacterium
TCTTCTTATTATAAAGTCGTCGAAAACCTTATATATCAGAAGATAGATGCTTTCTTAGCATCTTTTTCTTGCATCAAAGCGGAGAAGAGCCAATATTTTACTGTTGATCCGTAGACTTTAGCCAACGAAAACTTTTTTTTAACTTTATCTTTTGATATTTGAACTTTTAATCTCGGAGAGGTTCATAAACCCGATTATTATTTTTTAATATGGAAAATATTTTCACGTTATTTATTTGATCGTCAAGTATGTTTTTCGTTATATCATTTATTTTAATAGATTTTTTTATGAGAATATTTTTTTTACCCTTGCTTGTTGTTTTTTTGTATCTGACGAATGCAGTAGAAGTAATAGGCCAGCCAGGAAATTCTTTGGCTCGATCTAGCAATTGCCTTGAAGTGGAGGACGAACCACATGGTGATACTTTAACTCCTGTTATCGATCAGCAACCTTCCGCTCCAAATTCTAGCTTCAATTATTATGAAGCTTGCATCGGCAAAAAGGGGCAATGCGCTTCAGCTTGCATAGGATTAGCGCTTATTGCAGGGGGATTTGGGATGTTGAAAATTCCGGGCTATGCCGCAATGCATGCAGCGCATTTCGCTTCAGGCTGCATGGCTGGGTCAGGAGTTGAATGTATTGGTGCAGCTTATAAGGCCTGGAAATTTGAGAACGAATTAAAAAGTACTCCTCTAGGAAAGCGAGATGCTTGTAGTTTAGCTTGCTGTGTAGCGCCAGTCCCTCTTTGTTCTGCGGCAATGACGTTGGCAGGTTTTTATTCAGGTTCTGATTTGGCAGCTTTGTTGCCCCCACTTGTAAGTAGCCATGCGGCTGTAGCATGGAATTTAACTCTAGATGCCTGCACTCCTCCACGCTTCCCGTGTCATAGCTATAGTGAATCATTTCTTGATTTCTTTTGCGGCAGAGCAGACGATGACCAGCCTCAGTAATGGGCTGAGTAGTCCTTTTTTCTGTTGATAGATGTCGATTTGTTTTAGTTCAGAATCTTTTGGGGTTTCAATGGTGTTGCTTCTAATAAAGTTTTATTAAAAAAACTTTATAAATCGATCTATTTTATCATGTGCTATATTTAATAAAAAATTAATTTAATGGCGACATGATGAAAAAAATAATATCAATATTTTTGTGTGCCTCTCTTCTTTTATTGACAGCCTGTACATCAAAAGAAAGTAAGGAAGAAAAAGGCAGCGCGGGTCAAATACTCTTATCGTTCTCTAGCATTGGTGCAAATTTCTTAGATTTTCCATTAATGATCAAGTCAGTCGTGTTAATGCATGATTCTGGTCAACGTATTGAAATTGCTAAAAATATTCCAGTAAACTTGGCCAATTTTAATGAGCACCCTTATTTTATTTTATCAAAAGCCGATATGCCTTCAGGTGATTACACGCGTATTGTAATGAATCTTGAGTTTAACGAGCAGTCTACGGTGACTTATGTCGATAAAAGCACATATGAAAAGCCAATCTCTCAGGGTATGATTTCCCAAACAGGAAAAAAATTGGGTGTTGATCATAAAAACTTTATGATTAATATGCCGTTTTATAAAAAAAATATATCAATTAGTAAAAATAAAACAACACATTTGGATGTGCATTGGAATCTAAATACTTCAACAGATATTTATGCGCCAGATGATAGTGATGGGGATGATTGGTTAATTGAGTTTAAGCCGATTGTTCAAGCTGCTGCCATTGACGCGAATTCTCCGTTAATGGTTGAAGGTTTATATGTCACACATGACGATGGGGCGGTGACATTACAATCTGTATTTTCAAAAAATGATGAAGGCACAATTCGACTTAAAAATAAAAATACACAATCTGTGATGTTGGATGATGCACAAGGCAGCTTGGCTGCATTTAATTCAAGTGCCACCACAGAGACCTATGTTTCAACGAAAGTCGATACCAATCTTGCAATGGGAATGCTGAATACGTCAGTTAATGATCTGCATTATTTTTCAAAAGATCACACGTTAATTAAAGGGTTAATATCTGAAGTGAATGATGACAGATTAACCATTATCGGTGCATCATTATCTACAGGCCTTGCAGTCATCGAAGCGAACAAAACCTTTCGATTGCCTAAATCGGCCATTGGTGAAACTGACCGCGCTTATTCAGAGTTTTCAAGTATCAATTTAAAACTGTTAACGACAGACTTTGTCTCGCTTACCAAGCCCGATGCTGCAGTGAAAGGTGCGTTATCGGGCCCTGAAGATGAGGTGATTGATTTAGATGAGAAAACAAAAGTTGTCACCACTGAAACCGAATCAGACGAAGACGGCTTTGTTATTCAATTTTCTGAGGAAGATATTTCTAAAACCGAAGAAACTGGACTAACGCAAGTTACGGTTATTTCAAATAATGGCATTCTTGTGGATAGAATGGTAGAGGTTCAGCTGCCAACCAATTTGGACATTCAACTGGAATCCGGCGTACATTATTATGGCGGTGGTTACATGCGCCTAAGTGGAAATGAAGAAAAGCTTAAACTTAAACGGTTAGTTAAACTAAATACAGAAACCCCTGAACGCTGGCAATTTAATTATAAATACGAAGGTGATTCAGTATTTAATACCCGTGATCTAAATGCAGATAAGAATGGTGATCAGCCGACCATTACTGTTGAAACCTCAGGTAAAATTATTGGAACTGAAAAGGGTGAAGAGTTAGATTTTGAGTTGGTCTCAAAACTGAATTTTTCTAAAAGTCTTAAATTTGTTTCAAGTTCAGGAAAAGAAGTAAGCTGCGGAAGTGTCGAAACTAATTTGCCTAAACTTGGCAAGTCATTCGAGGACGGTCGTTCGGTTATCATGTTTGAATTGATGAAAAATGATGATCCTTGGGATGATGATGTAAAATCCAAGTTGCATTTTGATGTGCTCAATAAAAAAGAGTTTGATGGTGACTATTCAACCGGTGAGTTCTTTTACTCCATTGCCCAGATCCATAATTGGTTTCAAACTGTACAAGACAGTGGTAAAAAATTCTACATCCATTCCGTTGAGGTTTTCTCTGAGCCTGGCGAGGGAGATGACAGTTGTGATTTTAAAGCCTCATATATCCATATTCGTTGGTTTGAAGAAGGTACTATTCTTGATGCCTATCGAGATGCATGGTTAGCGAATACGCGTCGAGACATTGGTATCGGTATCGGCCTTGCTGCTGCAGGTGTTGCAGGTTTAGCAGTGCTTGGATTAATTGGTAAGAGGATTTATTCCAATCTTGTTACATCAAGGATTGCAACGATCCGTGCTGCTGATGGCTATGTCGATATTGACGTGTTAGACCCTGATGATTTAGCGAAAACGAAAACGAAAACGATATCAGTAACAAAAGAGCAATTTGAACAGCTGAAGAAGGATAGCCCTGAATCGGAGAAACTGATAAGACGATTGTTCAGCCGAAGTACTGAGGGTGCTACGTCAGTGACCTTGGATGGAAACGCTCTGAATCTTCAAGTAGAGGGGGCTAAAATTAAAGACCGATTATCGAGCATTTATTATGGGCTACCAAAAACCAACTATCTCTCAGAAGCAGAAATGGCCGATTTGAAAACAAAATTCAATGGGCTTCAGCTAACTGAGGGTAAAGCCTCAATAGAGTTTAAAAAGAGAAAATAGTCACAATTTTTTTAGTAGACGTTCTGACGTATAACAATAATAACGAAGAACACACATGAATAAATCCATACTCGTTCTTGGAGGGTATGGTAATTTTGGCAAACGGATTGTCAGTGAATTAGCAAAATTACCGAATATTACCCTCTATATCGCAGGCCGTGATCGGCAGAAATCTGATCAGGTTTTGCAAAGCAAAAGGTTCACCTCCCAGGCGTTGTTAAAGTCAGTAACCTTGGATGTTGAGAGTGATCAGTTTGAGCGAAATCTGCGACTGCTGTCACCGAATGTGATCATTCATACGGCCGGTCCATTTCAAGGGCAAAGCTATAGAGTGGCTGAGGCAGCAATTCGTGTTGGCGCGCATTACATTGATTTAGCGGACGATCGTACTTTTGTTGAAGGTATCAGTGAGCTGAATCATGCGGCAAAACAACATGAGCTGTTAGTGATATCTGGTGCGAGCTCGGTACCGGGCTTGTCTTCAAGTGTCATAGCGCACTATCGCGAACATTTCTCTGAAATCACCCAGATTGATATTTCGATTGCCCCTGGCAATAAAGCTGAAAGAGGGCGCTCAACCATTAGAGGGATTTTAAAAGGGGCAGGTCAGCCGTTTTTGGTCTATGAAAATGGTGAATGGCGTGAACGCTATGGCTGGATGGATGTACGATTAAAAAACTTTGGCGGGGATGTAGGTAGGCGTTGGTTGGCTAACGTCGATGTCCCTGATCTTGGACTATTCCCTTCGCACTTTAATGTGAAAGAGGGTGTCAGCTTTCAGGCGGGGCTGGAATTGACCCTGTTACATTGGGTGTTGTTTTTTCTGGCCGGTATGACAAAGCATCGATGGATTTCTGATTTAAGCCGTTGGGCGACACCTATGACGAAAATTAGCCAGTTGCTTCAAGCGTTTGGTTCAGACATCGGAGCAATGGAAGTAAAAATTAAAGGGAAAAACCGAAAAGGTAATGATGCTCTGGTTCGTTGGCAATTAACGGCTAAAAAAGGGATTGGTCCTTATGTACCTACGATAGCGCCAATAATCCTGGCTAAAAAAATCATCCAACAAGAACCACTTCTTACCGGAGCTATGCCTTGTTTGGGATTATTTTCTTTAGATGAATTTACCGAGTATGCCAAATCCCTGGGTGTTAATATCAAGGTTTCTCAAATTGGTTGATTATCACGGGCTAAAGCTTTTACACATTCTTTCGGCTGTTGTGATGACAGGGACAGGTATTGGCTTGGCCTATTTTTTATTTCTCGCTGTATTGACTAAAAAACAAGAAGCCTTGGTTGCCATTGCTCGTTGGGTGATATGGGGTGATTGGTTGTTTACCCTGCCGGCGATTATCACTCAAATTATTTCAGGTCTTTTGTTAGTTGAGCGGTTAGGCTGGTCTTTTGCATCTGTTGGTATGCACTGGATTTTAACATTATATGCGCTAATGTTAGTTTGTTGGTTGCCTGTTATTGTTATTCAATACAAGCTTTACCATATATCATTAAAAATACTTACAGAAGGTCAAGATGTTCATTGTCATCCATCGTTTAAACGGCTATTTAGATTGTGGGTGTTGCTGGGGTCGATTGCATTTGTTTGTGTCTTGTTGTTGTTTTGGATCATGATCTTTAAACCCTTTTCGTTTTTTAGTGCTTAACCTATTTTTGCCAATCGTTTATCCTAAGCGGCAATTTTTGTTACTTTTTTTGTGCATGCCTGTGCCCTTTTTATTGCTAATCACTTTATTCCTTTTGGCTGGTTGCTCTACACCCACTGCGCTGACGACAGCTTCAAGACAACCTGCCACGCCAGAAGCTTATGAATATCAGCCCCAAAAATCACAACCCATTGACCACTTATTGACGACGGTGATTCAACCTGAATTAACCTTATTGATTGATAGCGCGATTGAGAATAACTATCAGCTTCAGTCTTCAAAGGCATTGCTTGATAGCGCCAAGCTTCAGGTGGCGGTGTCCGGTGCGGCACTGTATCCGGAATTATCCTTGGGGCTGACAGGTGCAAGACATAAACGATTGGTGAATGATCAAGGCGTATATAACTCTAATTTTGAGTTAATGGCTGATTTGCGTTATGAGATTGATGTCTGGGGTAAACTTTCAGCATCGAAACGAGCGGCGGCACTGCGTTTGGCCAAAGCCCGGGATGATTATCAACAAGCGAGAATCGATTTGGTGAAGGGGGTAATCAAGGCCTGGTATGACCTGATCGAAGCGCAACAGCTATTATTGCTTTTTGAGATGCGGGAAAAAAACCTCGAAAAAAATTTATCGCGTATCGAGGCCTCCTATCGTTTGGGATTGAGTGAAGCATTGGATGTCTACCTGGCAAAAAATGACGTGAACTCTGAAAAAGCCCGTATTGCCAATCAGAAGCAACAGGTAGTGCTTAAATCTCAGTTACTTGAGAGATTAATCAGTCGTTATCCCTCAGGTAAAACTCGCGCGAACACCAGCTTTCCTGAGAGTGCTGCATTTATTGCTGAAGGAGTTCCTGCGCAGTTGTTGACTAAACGGCCGGATATTCGTGCAGGTTGGTATAACTTGATGGCCAAAGATGCCGAGCTTGCCGTTGCTCATAAGGCGCGTTTTCCAAGCTTTATACTCACTGCATCAGGCGGTGATGCATCCACCCAATTATCGGATTTTTTAAATGGTGGATCATTGATTGGATCGTTGATGGGCGGAATCACAACACCAATATTTAATGCCGGAAGGTTGAAGGCTCAGGAAGGGCAGGCACGACTGGCTGTGGTTGATTTCGAAAACCAATATTTAAATCAGGTCTATGATGCGTTCGCAGGCGTTGAAGCCGCTCTGAGTGAGCAGCAGCGACTTAAAGAGCGTTTTGATTTTTTAAATAAAGCTAAAGTGAATGCGTTAGCAGCAGAAAAATTGTCTTTTGATCAGTATTTGAGTGGTTTGGTGACTTATGCAACGGTTTTAGAATCGCAAAGAAGAGCGTTTGATACGCAAACGTTAAGCCTTCAATCCAGAACGCTCATGATTAAAAATAGTATTGATTTGTATGTTTCTTTGGGCGGCGATTTCTTACCCCTATTAGAAAGTGACTCGTATAAAGGGGTAGCAAACCCATGAAAAAAAGCATTTTAGCAATCGTGGTTTTTGGGGTGTTTTGCCTCATTGCTTTTCTTATCATTACGTTTCCTCCAGTCTCCAAGAAAAAAGCGCCGGATGTTAAGCCGGTTGCTGTAGAAGTGGTTCGTCTTAAAAAGCAGGATATTCAGGTCAAGGTAGATAGTTTTGGTACGGTAAAGCCAAGAACGCAAACAACTATTTATCCTCAAGTTTCAGGTCAAATTGTCAAAATCAGTGGATCGTTTAGGCCAGGGCGTTTTTTTAAAAAAGGCGATGTGCTAGTCCGTCTTGATCAACGCGATTTAAGTGCTGAAGTTAAAATTGCAAAAGCGGATGTATTAACAGCAAAACAGAAGCTTGCAGAAGAGGAGGCGCGAGTTAAGCAGGCCAAACTCGATTGGAAGCGCCTGGGTAATACTGAGCAGGCACCGGATTTAGTGCTCAGAAAGCCTCAGCTGGAAGCAGCATTGGCTAATTTGTTGTCTCAAGAAGCCAGGCTAAATAAAGCACAATTAGGCCTTGAGCGAACGTCAATCAAAGCCCCTTTTGATGGGCGGATATTAAAGCAGTTAGTGGATGTGGGGCAATTAGTTTCAAACAGTACGCCATTGGCTGAAATTTTTGCAACAGACTATGTTGAAGTTCGTTTGCCGATTAAGAATAAAGACCTGCCTTTTCTTGATTTGCCTGATGGCGGCCGCTCAACAAAGATCGAGAAAGAAAAACTGCCTAAAGTCAATTTTCACTCAGACTTAAATGCTCATCAAACGTGGCAAGGGCGTATTATTCGTACCGAAAGTGCGTTTGACGAATTATCCCAACAACTCTTTGTCGTCGCTCAGATTGATGATCCTTATGGTTTGCAGCATGCAGGTGGTATCTCATTAAAAATTGGCCAGTATGTTACAGCGGTTATTGACGGAAGACGATTGCATCAGGTGATGAGTATTCCGAATCGAGCGATCTATCAAAATAGCTATGTCTATATATTCAAAGAGGGTTTATTGATGAAAAAGCCCATTACCATTAATTGGCAGAATGATAAAATCAGCGTGATTGAATCGGGTCTATCTGAAGGCGATTTTTTAGTCATTACACCTTTAGGGCAAGTGCTATCGGGGACTAAGGCAAAAATAGCTCAATCTAAAGAGCGACCAATCCAATGATTGCCTGGTTTGCAAAAAATTCTGTCGCGGCCAACCTTTTAATGATCACCATTTTAATGGGTGGTTTGTTATCCTTAAATAATAAAATTCCGTTAGAAGTCTTCCCAAGTATCGATCTTGATATGGTTCAGGTGGATGTGAATGTTCGTGGAGCAACACCCGAGGAAGTCGAGAAAGGGATTGCCATCAAAATTGAAGAGGCGGTGCAGGATCTCGAAGGCATTAAAAAAATCCGCAGTACATCACGAGAAGGTATGGCGAAGGTTTTGATTGAAGTCGAAACGGGTTATGACGCGCGTAACCTGTTAGCAGATATTAAAAGTCGAGTTGATGCTATCAATACCTTTCCCGCGGATGCAGAGAAACCCATCATCAGCTTGATAAAAAAACAACACGATGTCATCACCGTCTCTGTGACCTCAATATATGGTGAACAAGAGTTACGAACATTTGCAGCGCAAGTGCGCGATGACTTGTTGCGACTAAAAGATGTTACTCAAGTCGAACTCGGTGCTGTTCGCCAATACCAGATCAATATACATGTATCTAAATCGGCGTTACAAAAATACCAGCTGACGTTTAAAGACATTAGCGATGCCATTAATCGAAGTTCGGTCGACATTTCAGCGGGCAATATAAAAACCGAGGGTGGCGATGTTTTAGTTCGTTCAAGAGCACAGGCTTATACCAAAGAAGATTATGAATCCATTGTGATTCGCACCCAGCCTGATGGCTCATTTTTACATATTAAAGATGTCGCGACGGTTGAAGACGGCTTTGAGCAAAACCCCGTTAGGGCAAGATTTAATGGTCAGCCGGCAGCATTTATCGATGTTTACAGAATTGGCAATCAAAGTGCTATTCAGGTCGCTAATGCCGTTAAAGACTATGTAAAGCAGGCGCAGACACAATTGCCTCAAGGTTTCACCATCAATTATTGGGATGATGATTCAGAAGTTGTTAAAAGTCGCCTGAGCACGCTCATCAATAACGCTATTCAAGGCGGCTTGTTAGTACTGCTGCTTCTCGCGTTATTTTTGCGCCCTTACATTGCCTTTTGGGTCTTTATCGGGATTCCAGTGAGTTTCATTGGAGCATTGTTTTTTATGCCAATGATGGGTGTTTCGATTAATATACTCAGTTTGTTTGGTTTTATTCTCGTCCTGGGTATTGTGGTGGATGATGCGATTGTTACCGGAGAGAATATATACAGACACTCCAAGGATGCGCCTTCTTCCTTGGATGCGTCGATTAAGGGAGCTGAAGAGGTTGCATTGCCGGTCACTTTTGGTGTGCTGACAACGGTTGTGGCGTTTTTGCCTTTAGCGTTTATTGAAGGCGGGCGAGGTGCACTCTTTGCTCAAATTCCAGCCATTGTGATTCCTGTGTTATTGATTTCTTTAGTTGAATCGAAGTTTGTTCTGCCTGCGCATCTGAGTCGAATGAAATTACGGCAGTCTGATCAGCCATCTAAATTTACTGCTTGGCAAGAGCGTTTTGCCGATCGTTTTGAAAGCGGCATCATTCGTTATTATAAACCTTTGCTTAAGGTAGCTATCCATAATAAGCGATTAACCATTGTCTGTTTTGTTGGTGTGCTGATGATTATCTTTGCGTTACTTAAAAGTGGTCATACACGCTTTATCTTTTTTCCAAAAGTACTAAGTGAAACGGCTAAGGCGACGTTGATTATGCCAGAAGGAACAGCCTTTGATGTTGTTGATCGGCAGGTTGTCATTATGGAGCAGGCTGCACT
This sequence comes from uncultured Gammaproteobacteria bacterium, assembly GCA_929200485.1. GTDB lineage: Bacteria > Pseudomonadota > Gammaproteobacteria > Pseudomonadales > DT-91 > CAKMZU01. The sequence continues at coordinate 10,470 of CAKMZU010000053.1, forward strand.
G
>CAKMZU010000053.1:10480-13502 GCA_929200485.1 uncultured Gammaproteobacteria bacterium
CTTTGAAATATTACCTTCGGACAAAAACGACACAGGCGTTTCTATTGCAGAGCTGGTTAATGAATGGAGAGGCTTGATTGGCGATATCCCCGGTGCTGAGACATTGACATTCAAAGCTGAAATAGGGCGCAGTTCTGATCCTATTGATATTCAGCTTTCAGGTAATGATGTCAATCAGATGCACAGGCTTACCGAAAAGCTAAAGGCGCAGTTGAATACATACCCTGCTGTTTTTGATGTTTGGGATAGTTTATCCAGCGGAAAACAAGAGCTTCAGATTGAGTTGAAACCCCAAGGTCAAGCGCTGGGGCTGAGTACGAAACTGATAGCAGAACAAGTGCGTCATGCAGTGTTTGGTTTGGAAGTGCAACGCATTCAACGAGGGCGTGACGATGTGAGAGTGATGCTATCTTTGCCTGAGAATGAGCGACAGGCAATCTCTCAAATGGGTGCGTTAACGATTGAAACGCCTTCGGGAAAGACTGTCCCTCTTTCGCATGTTGCCTGGCTGCATCCCGGTAAAAGCCCGTCCGAAATTGATCGGGTTGATCGATTTCGAACCGTGAATATCGTTGCTGATGTGGATAAAGGCGCTGCCAATATGGCACTGATTAACGCTGAACTACTAAGTTTCCTGGCAGAAAATAAACGGCAATTCCCGGATGTGCAATATAGCCTTGAAGGTGAAGCGAAAGAGCAGCGAGAATCTTTTGGTAGTTTAGCTACAGGTCTGGTCTTTATTTTTTTTATTATTTATTGCCTGTTAGCCATTCCATTCCGGTCCTATGTGCAGCCGTTGATTGTTATGTCCGTCATTCCTTTTGGTCTTATTGGCGCGGTAATTGGCCACTGGATATTAAGAACGGATTTTACCATTATGAGCGTTTTGGGCTTGATGGCGCTTGTTGGTGTGGTAGTGAATGATTCACTGGTGTTAGTGGATTATATTAATCAGCAAAAACGATCTGGGAAGAAAGTGATAGATGCGGTATTAATCGCAGGAACTGTGCGCTTTCGCCCCGTACTTTTAACCTCGTTAACCACCTTTATTGGCCTTGTGCCCTTGTTGTTTGAGCGATCAACGCAAGCAAAATTTTTATTTCCAATGGCGATTTCTTTAGGCTTTGGGATTATGTTTGCAACGTTTATTACCCTAATCCTTGTACCTGTTAATTACCTTATGGCAGAAAAAATAAAAGCGGCATTGCGCCGCTTTTAATTAGAAAAGATAGAAAAGCTTATTTTGCATCACCTGCTTTTGCTTCTGCTTTTGCTTTTGCTTTTGCTTTTGCTTTTGCTGAAGCGATCTGTCTTCCAAGATATTTAGGGTCCGCATTTTCAATTTCTTTAAGAATTGCCCTTTGAAAATCAGATTGTGCGCTGCTTTTAACGTAATCGTTTACTAACTTGTTATAGTCTTCTTTAGTAGTTTTTAAATCTGAATCAAGCCGAGTTTTTGCTTGGACCAGTTTTTTAATGTCGTTTGATTTTTCTTGATTATCTTTGGTGAGTTTGTTGTTCGCATAAGCAAAATAAGCCGTAAAACCTATTCCGCCAAGCGCTATAGCAGACGCAGCAATCGTAGCGATTTTAAAAGTTTTGTCATCTTGCTTTGTTGTCTCAGCAAATGAAACAGTGCTAAAGCAAAGAATAGCAATAAATGAAACAATGATTTTGTTCATGGTTTTTCCTACGTAGGTTTTTTAGTTAAAAAGATGCAAAGTTGCATGCACGGTCATTTGTTAATTTTTTTTTAAAAAGGTTCGATAGATTAATTTATTTTAATAATTTTAACGGCCAATTTTAGGAAATCAGTTGAGATACTGTAGATGGAGTGCAGTTAATAGGCTTTATTAGCGAAGGGTAAGTATAAGCAAGAAGAGAAGAAATGATGAACCCTCTAAAGAAGGTCCATCGTCAGATAACTGGAAAAGAAATTACTCAGATAGAGATCCAAATTGCAATTCCAGGTCTTTGCTCATTGGGCTGATGTTTGTGATCTTAATGTCACCCAATCCAATTTTTTGATCTCGGGCTTTACGCGCCGCTTTTCTTATATCATAGCGTTTTTTAGATGTCTTTTGATTTTCATCTCGTACTGTTCTACGCGCATCTATATTTTTGAACTGTTTACTTGTGACTCTTAGCGCTTGATCTCTTAAAGCAATTTCCTTGTTTTTTGCCTCAAGTAGTGAACTATTCTTAGCGAGCAATGCGTTATTTTCTTCAAATTCTTTTTCAAGTCTGTTTGACTTCGCTTTCAAGCACATAGTGCTGCCGCCAGCGATAACGGCAACGGTAGCTAGAACGCCAAGGCCAACTTTGTGAGCAATATCAGTTTTTGATGCTGCAAAGGTGGTATGACTTAAGCAAGCTGCAATAAGTAATGTAGAAATGGTTTTTTTCATGATGTCCGCATCTATCAATGATTAAATTCATACCTCTGATTAAAAAGCGATCAGCAAGTTTTCCCTTGTGAATGAAATGTAATCAACTGAAATGACAAAAGTTTTATCTTTATTTTGGGCTGTGACTGTCATGCTTGATTTGGCATTGAATCCATGCACTGCGCCAATAGCATTGGCTTATATTGCGCAAAGACGATCCATTTCACATTCGTATCTTGAGCAGTTACTTTCCAAATTACGTAAGCGGTCCTTAGGAAGCCGTCCGAGAACTCGATTTTTCAAAATTTTTTAATTTTAACTTGTTCATTTATAATTAATTTTTTCAAAAATCGTAAAATTGCCTTTCTCAGACAAGCTCATAGTAACCAGCATAAGTGATCTAGGCGATGGTTATCGCCTTGGGAAGTTGCTGAAAGATATTATCATTTCAGATATTATTTCCGCTGTTTTAGTTTGGATTTGATTTTTTCGATTGGCCCCTTACTTTTATAATCTAACTCCTCATATAGCTCTGAATTATCATTACATAATGTATGAATATCTTTCAACATATCCTCAGACTCTTTTTTGTATTTAACTATCTCAGCTTTATTTTTGTCGAGTTTGGTTTTAGA
>CAKMZU010000053.1:13512-14574 GCA_929200485.1 uncultured Gammaproteobacteria bacterium
GTTTTAGATATTGCTTTGAAAGCGTCAAATTCTTTTTGTTGTCGATTAGACTTAACCTTCAGGTGAATAGCGCTGCCGCCAGCGATAACAGCAACAGTAGCTAGAACGCCAAGGCCAACTTTTTGAGCAATGTCAGTTTTTGGTGCTGCAAAGGTGGTGTGACTTAAGCACGCTGCAATAAGTAATGTAGCAATAGTTTTTTTCATGATGTCCTCATCTATGAATGATTAAATTCAACATCTCTGATTAAAAAATGATCAGTAAGTTTTCCCTTGTGAATGAAATGTAATCAACTGAAATGACAGAAGTTTTATTTTTTATTTTGGGTTGTGAATGTAATACTTGACAAAAACACTCGGACTTTTATAATTCACGCCACGTTGACTCATGAAATCGGTGTGTTTTCAGGTTTGATGGGCAAAGAAGGGTGAATCAACATCTTCAATTCTTTAAATGAGAGTATTTTGAAGAGATTTTTTTGAAAAGGCCGTTTTGAAGCCATTAATTTTGAACAGGCTCTTTTGAATAAATTATGCGATTAACAACAAAAGGCCGATACGCTGTGACTGCCATGCTTGATTTGGCATTGAATCAATCCAATGCCCCAATAGCGTTGGCTGATATTTCGCAAAGACAATCCATATCACAGTCGTATCTTGAGCAGTTATTTTCCAAATTACGTAAGCGGTCTTTGGTGACCAGTATGCGTGGTCCAGGCGGTGGCTATCGCCTTGGAAAGTCGGTGAAAGATATCACCATTTCTGATATTATCGCCGCCGTCGATGAAACGGTGGATGCGACTTCTTGTAAAGGGCAGGGAAACTGCCAGGATGGCGCGGTTTGTTTAACTCACCAACTATGGTCAGAGCTTAATGACCAGATACAAGAATTTTTAAGCAATATAAGCCTTGAGCAGCTCATTTCACGGAAAGAGATCCAGCTAATAGCAACACAGCAGAATCAGCGAGCAGCGGTTGCCGAATTGATAACCAGTCAAGCGCACGAGCAAGCTTAACCACTTATATCAATTATGGCTAACCGGCTGACCTTATAAAGGCACTG
>CAKMZU010000054.1 GCA_929200485.1 uncultured Gammaproteobacteria bacterium
TGCTGGGGCGCTGTCTGCTAAAAACGGTAACTTTTTATCTTCTGCTTCCCTTATTCCATTCCAACTAATTATCAACATTACAATCATTGGCCAATCTACTCACCTTATCACGAACAAAGTTTGACTGACTATTGACTACATTAAAGGATCTCCCGTTACCTTTTATTAAGGGCATCTATAAAAAAATCCGACATCCCAGTTAATTGACACATTTATTTTAAGAAACAAGGTCTATAACTTTTTTGACAGAAGCCAAAAGCAATTTTTAGAGGTGCCCTTAAAGTCCAATTAACGCTTTAGGCATCCGTTCACTATAGTTATATGGGTTTAAAAAATGCGTTGGCTGTTGTCATGAAAATATTAAATTTATCGCTAGCTATTTTATTAACACTAGGAGGAATATCAGCTTGCTCACCTTCCCCCAAAAACAAAGACAGCGATACAAAAATCCTACTGCCTAATAAATCTCAAGAAGACTCTCGTTCAAGCAATAACCAGCCACCATCGCTTACTTTAGCATCACCATCGTCAACTATTTTTTACGAGCAAGCGCGCATTCAATTTTCTGTTAAAGCTAAAGATGCGGATGGGACTATTTCAAAAGTTGTCTTTTTTATGGATGGCAGTAAGTTACTTGAGAGGACATCGCCACCCTATACCTTCGATTGGACTGCTATTTATGGCAATCATGAGATTACGATATCCGCTTTTGACAACCTGGATGTTGCCAGTGCCTCCATCAGTAAAACAATTAACATTTTAAAAAAACAAGAGAGTAATAATTCACCAACTATCAGCATCGTCTCACCACTGAATAACGATACGATTAATGAAGGTGAGACGGTCTACTTTGACGCAATCCCAGAGGATACTGATGGCACTATTGCCAGCGTCACCTTTTATTTAGATGGGGAACTCTACAAAACCCTGACTCGCCCACCTTACAAAACAGGTTGGACCGCCACATTGGGCAAACATCATTTATCGGTTAATGCCATTGATGATAAAGGCTTTAGCAGTAGCGTCAAACAAGTGGGTATTGATGTAACCAGTAAAACAAAAGAAAACCTGCCGCCGATAATCAGCCTACTTTCTCCTCAACCCAATGACGCATTTATTGCCGGAGATATAATCACCATTGAAGCCGCAGCAACTGACACTGATGGATCAATAAAGGAACTAGCCATTTTCCAAAATGAGGAGCTATTAAGTAAAACCTCAACATCAACAAGCAAAATGACCATCACAGCAACACAAGGAAACCATACATTCACTATTACGGCAACCGACAATCAAGATCTTACTCAGAACAAAACAATCAATGTTCTGGTGAACCCTCAACCCAATGCATCAGACTTACTGAGTGATACGGTCTTCCCTGATACAAACCTAAAGGCCTGTGTACATGATCAGGCATCAACACACCAATGGACAATGCAACATGAAGTCACCTCACTGGATTGCTCAAAGCAGAACCTGACCAGCACAGAAGGGATTGAACAACTCACCCAATTAAAGAGCCTAAATCTTTCTCATAACCTGCTAACCAATGCCAGTTTTTCAGGGTTAAATCAGTTAACCAGCCTGGATCTGAGCTTTAATCTATTCAAAGAAAAGGCACAAAATGTAACCAATACATTATCTTCAGAAAATTACGATGGAAACATCTTAACGCAAGCGCTGACGACCCCCATTAAATCGGCTGTTATTTTCATAAAAGATAAAAATAAATCCGCAAGATTCTCTATTGAGAGCATTAAAAGCCGAATGACAGGCACTATCGATAGTTTAATACGCACCAAAAGCTACAATAAAGAAGGAATAATTCAGGTTGATGACTATGGTTGGTTTGAACTGGATTCACAAGCATTTGAAACCGCATTGCAAATGAGTGACTGGATGTCTGCAAGCCCTATCATTGAGGCTGTCAATAACAATGCTATGGACCTTGCTGACTATCAGCTTGTTTTAGTTATCTGGGACGATACAGAGAATAAAATGCTAGTCAATGGAGAAGCTTCTCCCTATAAACAACCCATAGCCATTAACCAGAAAAATTTTGGTGATAAATCATTAATCAACATTTATTTAAATGATCATGATTTTGATAACCAATGTTTTTATGAAACACAAAACTATGGTGATCCTGCCCTTTGTTATAATAACCCCTACGGTGAAAACCTGAAAAAGATCGATAGTCTCATCTTCCATGAATTTTTACATACTCGTGAATTAGCAACGCATAGTGTTGGACTTTTCTGTGAAAACTTCTTGTTAGGAGTATGTAGCAGCAATCAATATAATATGTTTGATGCACTATCATCTGCGCGTTTTTTTGGTGTTGATTTAAATGCGCCTTATAAAAATCAGATAAATTGGCTGGATGACAATCGAATTTACCCCATTAATGATATAGGAACTTATCGGGTTACCCTCCACGAATTAAGTTATCCTGGCAACGTCAACAATGCCATTCAAATTGACTACCAATATTTTTCTGGCTTTGATATCTGGCTTGAATATCGATTACCCTCTCTCTTTGATTACGGGCTTTACAATGATGCTTTCAAAAGCGTAAGAGAAGGCATTCTAATTTATAAGGATGATTTATTACTTGATGCGACACCAGAAACCGCTGCTATCAATTATACAAAGCCTATAGATGTTGGTATTTATCAGCCTTTCTATTCTGAAGTGCTGGGCCTTTCTATTGAAATTGAAAACGTTGATCAAGCGAACCGTTCAATTGATGTAAAGATAACTCGAACAGCGCCTAAGCCAACAAGAAATGTGCCCAGCTTTACGGCAGGTATGAAAGACTGTGAATGGCAGGGCCAGTGTCAGATCAAACAAGATGGCCAAATGACAACAAAAATATATCAAGCAGGTATTACCGATTTGGGCTTTGGTTCCAATTTTAACAAACCATGGAAATACACACTGATGGGTTTGCCGGTAGGCATTACCCATACGGATACTGGAATTAAACGGCAATATAGCAGCAATCCAAATTCCTACTCGTATAACCCGCATACATTTATTACATTCAGCGCAAGTGCCAGCGTGCAACCTGGAACCTATAATTTCACTTTTCGGCTAGAGCACCCTGAAGACCCAACACTTTATCAGGATTTACCCCAAGTGATTACTGTAACGCTCTAAATACGAGAATTTATACAATGGAAGGTAACTTGTTGAGGTTATTTAGAATAAAACTATCGCAAAAATCCATACGCGTAAATCGACGCTTTTTTCACTTTTGGAAATGCATGCTTAGCTGTATTACTGCGTCTTTAATCGCCTGCTCAGAAAAAGAATCTGGTCAGGTATTCCAGTTTACGATAAACGTAGACTCTTCTTATTTAGCCTCTGCACATTTTGAACTCTCCAATATCAAGCTCATCAATGCCACAGGCGAGGCATTAACAGTTGTTGAAGATGGCGTGAACATTGAATGGCATACCGGAGAAGAAAACGCCAAGCACATCATACACCGTATTTTACCCGACCAGACTTACTCAGAAATATCGTTTGAGCTCACAATAAAGTCGCTGACTTACCTCAAGGCATATCACTTGGGGGAACATACGCTAATCGATTCTCTTAATCAAAAAGTCCCCGATGAAAAATCCCGATTTTCATTTCACTCAAATCTTACACAAACGAAAAAAAACCATACTAACGTCAAGCGAATAGACATCGTATTTGATGCCAATCGTTCGGTAATCCCTTTATTTAAAGAAAAGGAAACCGTAACGTCTCTTTTTAAACCTGTTTTTTTAATCAATAAGAACCCTCACATTTCGTCAAGTAACAAAATAGACGCCAATGCAATCATATTAGCGGACAATCAAAATAGACCGCAGCTCTCTGGGGCATTTAACGAAATCTATAAGCAGGCATTGTTTGACAATAAATTACCCATTCAATTTTTTTCACCGGAAGGTGAACCTTTATCGACAACCATCGACCAATTACTTTTTGGACAAAGACTATTTGCCACAGTTGACCACGACAGTATTAATTTGCAATTATTAGAGGGTCGCTTGATTGGACGTATCAAATCCATCAAGCCTTTAGTCGTTTTTCCTCTTAAATATAATCAAAGTCCCTTAACTCATCGGCAACCCATCGCTGTTACGTTAGATAGTAACTCTCTTGATAAATTTTCACCAACCCAAGGGCAGCTTATTCATATAAATGGCTTTAGTCTTACTGAAGAATTTTACGCGAGCAATATCCAGTTAATGGATGAAAGCCAAATCACTTACAAAATGGTACTGCCTTTAAGTCTAAGTGCAAGGCCAATCCATCAAATCACATCCGAAATCATTCAGTTTGATCCAGTAGTTTTAAAAGGCATTCATCAGGTCATTCAGATGCAAGGATTAGTCATTAATGATAAGCAAATAGAATCCATTAACATGCAAGATGCACAAATAGCCATCTATATCGACAGAGTCGCTGACGGGAACCGATTTCAGCAATACGAGGATTTCAACCAAGCAAAAGATATGCTCGGTAGTTTGCTACTAAATGCCGGTCACTTGAATGAAATTCACGCCAAAGGGCAGCTGATAGATAAAACACTGTTTGCACAGTCTCTTACCTTTGTTGTTTACGGATCTTCAATCCTCGATTCTCTTTATTCAACTGAACTTGAGGAGGAATATAAGGATAAAAAACCTACTCTTAATGATGAATCTAATGCCTTACCCGATCCATCTACTGTTATCATCGCAGCCTCGTTAGCTGCAGGCTTACCACTAACGACGATAGCCATTTATTTAATTTATAACAAAACCCTGGGGAACAGTAATGATGAATCTGTTTTTTCATTCATTACTCCTAATTCGCCAACGGAAAATAATGATGGTTCGTATAATCAATGGTACTTAAAAGAATACTCTGAACTCATCAAGAAAAATGCAGACGGACGTTACACGCTAAACGACATCGAAATTGATACTCTGATTCAAACAAATAAGATGATCGAATTGCAAACCATGGTCGATTATATCAATAGTTATAATAAACATAATGGTGACATACTTTTTCAGGCATTAAACGAAAAAAAAGAGATAGACATCCCAAAGAATTTAATTGTTGGCATCGATGAGTATCGCCAGAATATATTCCTGCTACCCAGACATCTTCAATATTACCCACAAGAGGTTGCCCAATTATCTCAAGCAGATTCTGAGAAATATAATAGAGAGTTAGCTGACTGGAAAAAAGAGCAGGCAATTCAAAAAAGAAAAAACATTGCCAACTTCTTAAAAGATTTTCAGCGCTCTGATAAGCAGTATGCCATCATGCCTGCACTCATTAACCAGCACTTTAATAGTCTTATTTTTGTAAAAAATGCAGACGGTCAATCCATCACCCCCATCATTATTGAGCCATTTAACGGCGAACCCAATATCCCCAAACCAACGGCTCGGCATATCATTGATTTACTGCCAGATAATGACACTGCCGAATATCCCTTTGACTTACAAAAAAACTTAAAAGTCATTAATACAGGCATTCAAAACGATGGTTGCAGCTGCGGGCCTATTTCAGCTTTAGCCGCAACAGCACTTGTCGAACAAATGAGAAAACAGGGAGTCAATTCCCAAGCTCTTAGTCCCTTAGCATTGGATGACATAAAAAACCAAATAAAAGCAATGCCAGTCTTTGAGCCAACTCCAGGGCACCCTAGAGTTCGACATCAGATGATCAAAGCATTCGATTTCACCAATCAAATTGATAGTGAATTACCAAGCAAGCCCAGGGCAATCAAATACCGCTAGCCATTACTTGCTTGTTGAGGTTTTTTTGCTAGCCCAACGGGAATTCACAACCGCACAGGCTTTGTCCGTATCGTTCTTGTGTTTTTGCGCTACTTCATTGATAACCTCTTGAAGTTTTGCATTGGTATTTGAGAGATACGTGTTCTGTCCTGTATGAAAATTGTACCACTGCTGTAGTCGATCAAGTTCAACATTATCTGCGTTTTTGGTGTCTTTCATTTTTTTTATTTGTTTTTTGTTTGCATCAATGACTTGCTTCTGTTGATACATTTTATACATACCAACACCTAAGCAACCTGTGAGTATCAAAGTGACAGCCCCAGAGGTAATCGCAATGACTTTAGACGTGGAATATTTATCTTGTATTTTAGTATCGTCCGAGAAAGAGAAGTTGATTAATAATAAAATCCCAATCACAACCATCTTAATTTTTTTCATTATCTATCCTTAAAAATATCAACCTTAAAAAAAATCAACCTTAAAAAGTCGAAATAGTTTTTTATATAACCTATGACGATAGCGTTAATAAAAAGTTCACTATGAAAAAATTATCAACCTAAAATATAAAATTACATTTATTTCACAGAAAACTTCCTAACCATAAATAACGATGCAGACAAATAGCATTTAACATATTAAACCTACCTACTCACTTAATTATTAGGTTTTTTATTTCTTAAAATTTCTATTTTTTTAATTAAAAATCACACATTGAACTCTATTGATTTTTTTCTGTCATTATTTGTATATCCTTATAAAGTAACGTAGCCTTATGCAAATACTTTTCTGCCTAGTATTTTCCATATTCACGATCAGTACACTACCTTTTAAAGTCACTGCTGCCCCCGGTGATGATTCCAGAGATCAAAAAAAAGTATCCGACGAAGGCGCATCATCATCAAAAGAAGAAAATAAGACTATTGTAGGAGCATGGCGGGTATCAGAGTGTAAAACCCCTTCAATAACAGCTTCATTTCTCATATATTTTTCATCGGGCTCTTATGACAACCTTAGAATTAAAACTCGTTCAGGTCTGGTTTGTGAAAGCAAAAAGGGTACTTGGGGTACATTATACGTACTGAATGGCTACCCAACGATACAAACAAAGGATAGTGACTGCCAAAAACGAACAAGTAGAAAAAAACGTCAAGGCAAGTCAAAAAGACAGAATAATATTAATATGAATGACATAACTCTAAGGAATAGAGGTGTGTGGTATCACCCCGGTGATAATGACGAAATGAAGAATGTACTATGGGAGCTTACGAAAATCGAGGGTACATCTATAAAACCCAACTTACCTGATTTGACTCCTAAAGATGGAAAAGAAATACCCCTTGACGGCTTTATCTTTAATATGACAAAAATAAATAAGCTATCCAGCAAAGCCTTTGTGTATGATGAAATGGACATGCGCAAGAGGAGTGATGCTATAAAAGTATTTAAAAGTTACCAAGCAGAAAAAATCGACTTAATATTAACCGAAGATCAAATTGATGCGTTACCTGACGTTAAGTCTAAATGGGATCAAACAGAAATATTAGTATGGGAAGACTCAATCAATAACATCTCCTAGCAAATGCTAAAGCAGGGGTTAAATGGTCTTGACCTTACCCCGCTTGCTTTAGATAGCATCAAAAAAATAAAACCATCACCTATTTTTAAACCAACACCCACCCATCCGAGAGTTAGACATCAAATAATTAAGGCCTTTGACTTTACCAATCAAATCGATAACGAGGTGCCAAGCAAACCAAAGACAATCAAGTACCGCTAACCCTTTTTAATGGCTGATACTCTTTTACACACCAAGCAATTACCTCACGACAATAAAGAATATTTTTTAATCCAAGTAGAATAAAAGCCATTCTCAATACAAAAAAAATCAATACTGGCACCTTAGATTATGCCATTTAAAGAATGATACATTGACTTTGACTGTCATTTCCAAACTTTGGATTTTTTATCTTAAACGCTTCACTTTGAGTTATTTGCTCGAAAAATTCAACCAACGATTTTTCTAACGGGCGATATTCCATTTTCAGATCGTCGATACTTTTTTGATTATCTACATAGCACTCTATATCAAAATTATTAGTTATGAATTCTCGTGTTATTGTACCATCAAAGAAAGGACCAAAAAGCCATGCTAGATTTTTCCACATGGGCTTTTTATATATTGTTTCATCATATTTGTGAAATAACTCTGCCATAGCGTGCAAACTCGTTCTCTCTGCTGAAACAATATATCGTTGCGCTATACTTTCTTCAGTAAATCCTGCTTTATAATGTGCATCAGCAACATCTCGAACATCAACGGCCGCCAGACCTAATTTAGGTACTCCCCCTTTCCATCTGTATGAGCCATCAATCAGTTGAGTTATCAAATGATAACTTGTTGCTGTCGAATTTGGATTAATGCCAGGGCCAATGACAAACGCAGGGTTGATAGATACAAACTCCCAAGGCTTGCCCTTACTTAATTCTAAAGCTTTCTCTTCGGCTAGTGTTTTTGAGAAAGGGTATGGGTTATATTTCAGTGAAGAAGTTTTATTCCAATATGATTCGTCTAACCCTTTCCAGCTAGCCCCGTCCGCATTATTTTCTTTAGCAGTCGTTTCTATATTATCACCAGAAATGGCTGCTACACTACTAGTGAATACAACGCGCTTTACCGTACTTGTTTTATCTACAGAACTTAATACATTTTTTGTACCTTCCACTGCAGGCTTAATCAATTCTTCTTGCGGGTCTTTCGCGTAAAATTTAAAAGGGGATGCAGTATGAAAAACTAACTCACACCCCTTCATTGCCTCGTCATAACTACCTTCTTCCATCAAATCAGCTTCAAAATATGTGATGCTACCGTCTGAACTTTCTGCGATTTCATTAAGATATTTCAATTTTTCATTATCATCTTTATTGCGTACAGCAGCATGAACAGTGCACCCTTCTTCCAACAGTTTCTTTACTAGCACACCAGCGACATAGCCTGTTGCACCAGTCACTAATACGGGTTTTTCTTTATCAATAACTACGCCATAGCAAATATTATTAAAATAAATAAATATAAAAAAAGTACACTTATAAATAAATTTTAATTTCATAATTTACTTAAATCGTTTGGTTAAGGATTACATGGACTTAATATAGGATAATAATATTTATAATAAGTTCATTATTTATAATATCCGTAGAATTAAATAAACCAAAAAATACTGACTAACTTATACATATACAGAAAAGAAATGATAACTCTTGATTGGTCGAGAGAGCATTGATCTATACCAAGTCTGTTATTATTTTAAAGACGGGCTCAACAGCCTGAGTTGAAATACTAAAATGTAGCGGCTTCTAATAACCTAAGTATATCTAGCGCCTGCTCAAAAGACTCTCCACAAAAGTCTAATTCTGCTGTAAACGATTCGCAGCACTGTGGGCGTCTTGGGTCGCCAAACAGCTGGCACAGATTTTCATTGGACAAGTGCACACAACGCATGCCTGCTTTTTTTCCATCAGGCATGCCGAAAAATGGCTGGTTAATCGAAGGGGCGATACAACAGGCACCGCAACCTTTTCTACATTGCATGAACTTTTATCGGTTTGAAGGTTAATAACGTGGCTGGCAAAAGAATCAATGCACCCAGGAGTGCTGATGACATTGCCAGACTTGTTAACAATCCAAAATAAATACTCGGCGTAAAATTCGACAAGGTCAATATCGAAAAACCAAAGATAATGGTCACTGAGGTATAAAACATTGCCAAACCTGTGCTGTGATGACAGCGGTTGATCGTTGCTCGATAGTCACCCCCATGCTTCACTAATTCTCGTTTAAAACGATGCAGGTAGTGGATAGTATCATCAACACCAATGCCCAAGGTGATCGCGGCAATCGTGATCGTCATGATATCCAATGGGATACCAACTATCCCCATCAACCCCAGCACAATACCAGCAGCTAATAGATTAGGTAAAACGCCAATGAAGGCCAACTTGACTGAGCGAAACAAAAGTCCAAACATTAGCATGATGGCGAAGAATACAGCGCCCAAGGTTTTAATCTGTGAGCTAAATAAGCTTTGAAGCAGGTTATTATAAAGCACCATGATACCCGTCAACGTCACGTTCTCAGGTTTCATGCCCAAATCATTGGTTAGATAGGATTGAATATTTTTAAGATAATCCTGCCTGTTCAATGTTTTACTGGTTTCTTTCACCCTCACACTAATTCGTGCCTCAGATCCATCATCAGAAAGATAAGGCTCAACCAGCGTTTGCTTCAAATCTTCGTCCATATTTTTCCAGACAATCGCCAACTGGACGTTATCGACATGCTCCCCGGAAATATCTTTGATGACCTGATAAAGGGTGGCAAGCGACAAAACTTTTCCTGAATCAGGTTGAGCGGCAAGGTAGTCTTGTGCTTTTTCGATGGTCTCCAACCCAGCGACTGTAAACCAATAAGGTAAATCCACTCTATACTCACTGGCAAAGTCGGCTTGATTGAAATCATCATTCGCAAAAAAATCATCTAACTCATCAGGCAGTTCTTCTTCAATACCCGCAAGCTTTGTTTCTTTATTGACCGTTGGATGTCTTAATAAAATACTTAACGGCAGTGTGCCGCCTAGCTGCTTATCAAGGGTTAACATGCCTTGATAAATTTCGGTATCTTTTGAAAAATTATCAATAAAGCGGTTTTCAACTTTTAATTGCGTGAATCCCAAAACCGCAGCAACAACCAAGGCTGAACTGACAAACATCACTTTGCCCGTATGATCCAGAGCAAGACGTGAAAAACACTCAACCAGTTGATTGGTCACAGGATCCTTCTCTTCATGATAGTGCCGTCGAATAATTAAAAGCCCTGCTGGCAAAATCAAAAAAGAAAGCACTAATGCAACAGATACTGCCGCCGTCATCATCCAGCCAAAATCGATCACAGGCTTGATGTCTGACATCACTAATGACATAAAGGCAACAACGGTTGTGAGCGTAGTAAAGAAACAAGGTTTTATCATCACTGAGGTCACGTAAGCGACCAGCTCTTTTTGATTGAGCTTGGGTTGGCGCTTTTCTTCTTCGATAAAACGCACGATTAAATGCACCGTGATCGACAATGTGATAATAAGCAGTATTGCAATAAAATTAGCGGAAAGAATGGTTAGCTTAATGCCTAACCACCCTAAGCTTCCAAGCATAACGACGCCTGTCGCAAGGCAAGTCAAAATAGGCAGCAACACCCAACGTAGTCGTCTAAAGATTATCCACAATAGCGCAATGATAAATAGCACGATAGCAATCCCAAAAACCAGCATATCGCTTCGAAGAAAATCAAGCATATCACTGACAATCATGGGAACACCGCCAATAAACATCTGCTCATGGGTATGTGCAGATGTTATCTGTCGCACCTGTTCAATGAGCTTGGTTTCCATGGCTTTTCTATCCCGCACGGCCTGATCATAAGCCTTAAGCACTTTATGGTAAGCCTGGCTTCTGCCTTCACTTGCCAGCAACGCTAACTTTTCTTTTTTTAGTGCCTGTAAATGATTAGCGGGGGTAAGATTAACCACGATGGCTGTGGTTTTCTCATCCATACTGGTCACTAACTGCTGATAGAGGGGGCTGGTTTTAAACTCTTTCCTCGCCAAGTTGAGATCAGCAGTTTTAAGGTACTTAATATCATCTGCAAATTGCCCAAAACGCACCTTAGGACTATAGAGTAAAGGGACATCCAGGTAGGTCAAAACCGAATCCACGCCGGATAAATGCGCAAGTTTGCCTTTCAATCCCTCGACTTTCTTAAAAGTTTCATCGGAAAAAAGCGGCGTATTTGGTGTATAGGCAACAACGAGAAACTCCCTTGAATGATAGGCTTTACCCATCTTTTCATAGGCTACAAATGCAGGGTCATTTTGCAATATCAGTGAATCACTGGAGGCATCAATGTCCAGATCCGGGATTTTAAGACCCAAAACAACGCAAAGCAGGAATAAAGCTGACAATATACTTTTCGGGTAATTGAGCGCTTTAACATAAAGTGATTTCAACAAGTGTTCTCCATTTGAACTATTATTCGGTGCGCCATCTTGTGCTGCCAACTCCACAGACTCTGAAGACATAGCTTAAACCATTCTTATTTAAGTCATTACCCTTTTTACACCCGACACGAGAAATATCAGCAAACTGCCAGTTCGCAAAAGGGTAAAACAAATCATCCACTAAACCCTCTTCGACAAACTCAGGTTAATCAGAGGTTCCCCAAGGAGAAAGTAATGATTGATCAAGACCTAATTGGCTTAATATTCGAGCCACAATAAAATCAATAAGCTGATCAATGGATTGAGGCTTATGATAAAAGCCAGGACTTGCGGGCAGGATGCTTACCCCCATGAGTGACAATTTATGCATATGCTCTAACTGAATAGCCGATAGTGGCGTTTCTCGTGGCATCAATAATAAAGGGCGTCGCTCTTTTAAACAAACAACTGCCGCTCGCTTAATCAAGCTATCGGACAATCCAATGGCTATTGAAGCCAGTGTACCCGTGCTACAAGGTGCTACAACCATAGCATCAATGGGAGCACTGCCTGAGGCCATCGGCGAATTCCAGTCATTGGTTGCATAGCAGGTTAACTGATCATCCGAGCTTAACGATAAACTTAGGTGATTCACCAACGTCTGTTTCTGCTCGCCCGGAAGATCGGGTATCAAAAAACCTTCTTCAAGTCTGGCAACTGCCTTGGCACCTTCAGAAATTGCACAGTAAACCCGGCAATCTAACCGAACCAATTCCTCCAGCAAACGCAGAGCATAAACAAATCCTGATGCACCTGTGATCGCTAATGCAATCGTCTTATTATAATGTTTATTGTCTTTCAAGCATGGCCTCCGTCAGCTTTTCTCGAAAACCACCGAAGCTTCCGTTACTCATCAATACGACCTGATCACCCGACTGGATGTGCTTTAGAACC
Source organism: uncultured Gammaproteobacteria bacterium (assembly GCA_929200485.1). GTDB lineage: Bacteria > Pseudomonadota > Gammaproteobacteria > Pseudomonadales > DT-91 > CAKMZU01. The sequence continues at coordinate 12,776 of CAKMZU010000054.1, forward strand.
GCATCCAACAACGACTCAACCTGGCTGAAATATCCACCCAACTCATCAGGAAACGCCCAGCTTAAATCACCACCAAAATAAAAGAAACATTTATCCGCCGGAGAAACGGCCGCTTGTAACGCATGCTTATGAAACCCTTGCTTCATGGTATTCGATGCTAATTCGACAACGGCTATCACTCGTCCATCATGTGAAGATCTTACCCCATCAAGGCTGGTTTTAATTGCCGAAGGGTGATGGGCAAAATCATCAAATATCTGAACATCCCCCTGATCATAGAGCTTCTCCATCCGCCGTTTGACGCCTTGAAATTTTTCCAACGCACGAGCAACGGCTTGAAGATTTAAACCCACAGCCACGGCTGCACTCGCCACAGCCAACGCATTATTGAGATTATGCTCACCAATTAACGGCCAGTTAACAATTGCTGAGTCGGCAGTGGCTGTATTAACCAATTCAAATTGACTGCCACTGCTAGCAACTTTTGTCGCTATGATATTTGCATTTTGATGATTGACCGAAAAAGTGGATTGATTTGACCAACAGCCTTTTGCCAGAACACTTAAAATTTCCGGATCGTTTGCAGGGTAAATCACTTGGCCTTTTGAGGGGACTAACCTCACAACATGATGAAACTGACGCTTAATATCATCCATATCATTAAAAATATCCGCATGATCAAACTCGATATTATTAATAATCAACATTTCTGGTTTATAGTGAACAAATTTACTGCGTTTATCGAAGAAAGCCGTATCGTATTCATCCGCTTCGATAACAAAAAACTCACCCTCTCCTACACGCGCTGAAAAGGGAAAATCATGCAATACCCCACCCACTAGAAACCCGGGCTTCAATCCTGCATGTTCTAACACCCAAGCTAACATGGCACTCGTGGTTGTCTTGCCGTGCGTCCCCGACACTGCGATCACTCGCTTATCTTTTATAATATAGTCATGTAAAAATCCTGGCCCCGAGGTATAGACCATATTGTCATTTAACAGCAGCTCAACCATTGGATTACCTCGGCTGAGTGCATTACCCACAATCACCGTGTCCGGAGAGAATTTTTTTAAGTGCGCAGGGTCATAGCCTTGGTCTAGACAAATTCCTGCTTTCTCAAGCTGAGTACTCATAGGCGGGTAGATATTTTCATCGCAACCGGCCACGATGTAACCCATCTCTTTCGCTAAAACAGCAAGACTGCCCATAAATGTGCCACAAACACCTAAAATATATACGCGCATAAATCCACTCAATATCATCCGAAAACAGAACGAACCCTGGACACTCTCAACCGAAATCATACTCCGCTGACAATATCCAAGGTGATTATTCGAGAACAATCGCAATTTCTAAAATTTGAATAGCATGGCGCATGGATAAGTGAAATTCAACATGCAAGTTGCGGATTTTTTCAGTATCATTAGCGAGTTTATGTCTCATCAACTCAGGATCTTGCGATACGGTTCTTCAAGGGACGTTTTGATGTCTTTCGAAGGAAGCACTTGTGCAATTCCCCCAAGCAAAAAAGACAGGCAAAAAGCGAAGGAAAGCGAGTAGATAATTAACTGGAATGTATCAAAG
>CAKMZU010000055.1:0-783 GCA_929200485.1 uncultured Gammaproteobacteria bacterium
CCGCTTATCTGGAATTTAGGCCGAACAGACTGTTCTCGGACGGTCTCCTAGGAGCCTGTTAGTGGAAATGAATTACTAAGTAACGCTAAAAAGTTTGGAAATAAAAAAAAGGGAACGAATATAGGCCTAAACTTTCTAATGCCGTCAGTATTGATGTTTAGGAGAAAGTTATCGATACCCTACAGTTTAGCCATCTTATTCACCAAGTTGTTGATTTTATTAACGCTACCTTTGCTGGATATTTGCTCATAAGCCTACTCATTTTTGCGGGTGTCTACTTTTCTATTCGATTAAGATTTCTCCAGTTTAATTATTTTCTTCTTTCTTGCCGTTTAATGCTTCTCGGAAAAAATGATCAGGATCATCATGTTTCCCCTTTCGAAGCATTAGCCACTAGTTTGGCTGCTAGAGTAGGTAGTGGAAATATTGCAGGCGTTGCTGTGGCAATTTCTTTAGGTGGTCCAGGCTCAGTATTCTGGATGTGGTTTGTGGCGTTTCTTGGTATGTCAACAGCCTTTGTAGAATCTACTTTGGCACAATTATTTAAACATGAGGAGGAAGATGGCAGTTTTATTGGCGGCCCATCGTATTATATCGAACGAGGGTTAGGACAACGCTGGTTAGGGATTGTCTTTGCTATTCTTTTGGTGATTACTTTTGGTTGCGTCTTTATTGCTGTGCAATCCAATACCATTGCCCGAGCTGCCAGTGACTCAATGAATATTGACGCTTTCTGGGTTGGTATTTTGCTTGTTGTTTTAACCGCCCCCATTATTTTTGGTG
>CAKMZU010000055.1:862-2008 GCA_929200485.1 uncultured Gammaproteobacteria bacterium
CGGCAAGGTTGTGCCAGTGATGGCAATTGCCTATTTAGCCTTAGGTATATTTGTGATTGCGCTAGAAATTGATAAAGTTCCAGCGTTGTTTATGTTGATAATTAAATCCGCATTTGGTTTAACCGAAGCTAGCGCAGGTATGCTGGGCGTCATTATCGCCAATGGCGTAAAACGCGGACTCTTCTCTAACGAAGCGGGTATGGGGAGCGCGCCAAACATTGCAGCTGCAGCTGATCCTACTCCGCCTCATCCCGCAGCTCAAGGTTTTGTGCAAATGATGGGGGTTTATATTGATACCATACTTGTGTGCACTGTAACGGCTATCATTATTTTACTTTCGGGTGTCTATCAACCAGGGCAAGAAATGCAGGGTGTCGTTTTAACCCAAAATGCTCTAGCTGCTGAAGTAGGTCACTGGGGTAATCATTTTTTAACCATCGTTATTTTCTTTTTTTGTTTTACCACCATATTGGGTAACTATGCTTATTCTGAAAACTGTTTAAAATTTATAAGTCACAATCGCTTTTTATTATTATTCTATCGATGGGTAGCGATTGGAATGATCTGTTGGGGTGTTTATGAAGAAGTGCCTTTGCTTTGGCGTGCAGCCGATGCGTCCATGTCTATGATGGCGATTGTTAATCTGATCGCCATTCTTCTACTTGGAAAATATGCCATTGCATTAGCTAAAGATTTTTTAGATCAATTAAAAACCAATGGTAACCCAGTTTTTGATCCGCATATGTTTCCCGAATTAAAGGATAAGATTGCTCAGGATGTTTGGTTTGACCCTAACCTTTCATCAATAGATAAGTCTAAATCAGAATAATCTTTGTCACGGGCTTGGCTAATAGTTATTATCCGCTGTTAGTCAATTCTGTATAGACAATAACGACTTGATTTAGCTACAAGGGTTTTTATTTGCTCAGTTGCGTAAAATATTTTCCGGCTATGGCTTTTGTTATCCATACTAATGGGGTGCGTGAGGGTTGCTTATCTTTTAATGAGCCTATTTGTTCGTGTTAGGATTTCCATTTAATTAATGGGGTTACAATGCAAGAGATAAACATGGAAGCAGAATTTAAAAATATGCCATTACCCGATGGAAAGTCTCCAGATAGTAAGGCACTGTCTGCTAAAAACGGT
>CAKMZU010000055.1:2018-14184 GCA_929200485.1 uncultured Gammaproteobacteria bacterium
TATTTCGAAGATATTCCCTACAAAGTCTCTATTGACGAGGCCATAGAGCTGGCCAAGCTATTTAGCGAAGCCAATGCTTCTAGCTTTATCAATATCCGCAAGCCCTTTGTTTTCTTGTATATTTCGCGCCTGGCATTGATACTCATTGAGCCGACTTTTCCACTGACGCCGATTTTCATCAAGTTCAGTGAAGCGGCCACTCGCTGATGCACCAAATAGCTCCATGCGTAGGGCTGCTGGATCCATATCTGGATTTTTTTCAAGTGAATCACGGTAGCTTCGGTAAGCAAGAGCTACTTTTGATTTGGCCATTGCATCGTCATTTTGGAGAAAATCCTCACCAAACAATGCTTGAATTTCAGCTTTATTAAAGAAGCTTTCTTTCAGACTGTCCGATGCAAAAGCATAGTCCTCTCCTTCCTTTGCCAGTTGGGCTGCTTTCGCATTCGATTGTTCCAGGTATGAAGTGTAGCGATCAAACAGCCCAATAAGATAACTTGAAATAAGCGGTTGATAGAATGAACGAGCATCCATAGCAAACCATTGCTGTATCTGTTTTGGCGAAGCGTCACTTTGTAATGCTAAAAAGTATTCAAGATAGAAGCGAAGTGAGTTATCTATCTGAATCACTCCGTCCCGAACACTGATATTTACACGGTCGACTTCTGTATTGGCCAAGGATGTTTCTGATCGTTGGCTTGCATCAAATGAATTAACCCTTGATGCGTCAGATTTTCGCTCTATTGTCGTCGTTTTAGTAATCAGTTTTTCAATGGTGTCAGGTTTGTTGTTTAATGACATCAAATAATAGGTGCCGATAAATCCGAACAAAATAAAAATACTTGCTAGATGCTTCATAGTCCCAATCCTTTCAAGCGATTCGCTTGGGCACGATATAGTGTCGGCGCATAAGGCGAATTAGCTTTTCTTAAGGACATAAACCAGTTCATCTGATCAAGGTGATTCATGGGATAATCGTCTTTAATAACATACCCCAGGTGGCTTGCGCAGCGAGGAACCATCCCGTCATCGTCATCGCCCTCGATGAATTTGGTCGTTGCTTTGTGGAGCAGGTCTATCGGGTCAAACGCATTGGTAGCAGCGATGTTTCCCATCCATGAGAAATAATAAATACCATTGAATGGGCCTTCGCTGCCGGGGGTATTTGTTCCACCACAATAAGTTGCAGGTAATCCATCGGGATATTTCTCGTTAAATTCCTTCATTCCCGGACTGTTTAACGCTTTCATAGTGGCAATAATGTCGTGTTCAAAGGAATTTTGGCTGACTAAATCAATAACATGACCTAAGGTATTGCCCATAATGTTGGCAATGACTCTAAATAGAGGAACGTCAAGTTTGTCCCAGTCTGCTACCGGTGTGCCGGCGTTGACACCAGCAATGCTCGTTACAGAGGCGACTAATTCTGGACGAGTCGCAGCAACATATCGGATAGTTGGGCTACCCATGCTATGACCAAATAAATTGAATTTGGCTTTTCCTGAAATAGCAGCAAAGTCTTCGAGTTGAGTAATTAATTGTTCACCTCGAACCTCGGGTGTCATTGTCCCGGTAACCTCAGCGATAAATACTTGAGCACCGCCATTTTGAAGTACTTCTGGAATTTGATAAAAATAGTTCAAACCGAAAATATCATCGAATCCATAAAGCCCATGAACGAGAACAATGGGGTATTGAGTTTTTGAGTAATCGGGAATGTCAGATTCAAGTAAGGGGTGATTATTAGGCAGGTAATCAATGTTTAATGCCGTTTTGCACCCAGAGATCATTAAGGCACTTATAAAAAAAGTCAACAATAGTGAAATTCTGGGATTTATAGAGAGCAACATAGCCATTTCCTTATAGTTATTGTTTTAAGGAAATACTAGCGATGTAGTCAGGTTATCAACAATTACCTCTAAGGCTTAGTTTGATAAGCAGGTAACTTTTTGCACACAAGCTGTACATCGAATGATGAGTGGTTTATTTACCAGCTAAAGATAGACTATACAAGCGATCTCTTTGTTACATTTGCGTCGATCCAGTTTGTTTAAAGTTGCCGAGCCGGATGACAAAAAATCTTTGTATTTTCATCTGCCGGAAATAGTAAAAACAAGATGTGCTGACCTGCTGAAAGCATGCGTGGCGTGCCAGAAGTGAGCAGAAGCAGCTTCCATTTTAATAGTTTATCGTTGAATTTAATATGGAGTGGAAAGCTGGATTTGTCAGGGCTTGTTAATAACTCTTTACTTTCCCATAGTTTTTTTAGTTTTGGGTTAAATTGAACTTTCTCGGCTAATTGAATCAGTCTGTTGTTTTTAGGTTGATGAAGATAGTGAATTTTGATGAGTTTTAATAAAGGTAGAAGTATTTGCTCATCATTAGCAACATGTTCTGCAAAGCCGTCATTAGCAATAAGCAGTTCAGAAGGGTTGTCCAGTTTGTTCAAATCTAACCCGAGTTTTGTCAGAAATTCAAACATGCTGTCATTGACGGAAATTAACTCAGCGTATTGACTGGTTATGATAGCAGGGTATGGATTGTGATTATTGAGGCTCTGTTTTAAAAGATCAAGGGATGGGTCATGGCCATTTTCCTCTTGCTGATCAATACCTGCATATTTTAAAGCGGTTGATATATCTTGCTCTGACATTGACAGCGCTTTAGCTAGTCGGTAGATCATATCTCGACTAGGCTGAGCGCGTCCTGTCTCAAGAAAGCTAATATGTTTTGCGGATACATCGCAATTCAAAGCCAGCTGAAGCTGGCTGAGCTTCATTCGTTTTCGCCAATGCTTTAGTAAGCTACCATACTTATCAGACATTTTTCTCTCCAATAGGTTAATGGATATCCTTTCGGCCCTGACAGCGTCAATTAAAATTTACGGCTAGTAAGGAGGTGGATCATGACCAGAGCTAAGAATAAATCCTATATAAACCCGTTTTGTTATTATTATTTTTACTATTATTTGGAGTAAAAAAACGGGCTTAATGCCCGTTTTTAGATTCTTAAATCGAATTATTCGCTTTTGTAGAACTGTGTATACCAGTTTTTACGCAGCTTGTTGATGGGGCCGTCGCCAGCGCAAAGTACTGGGTTTGGCTCAAATCGCTTGTTCTTCCAGATCCATACATCCTGGAAGAATGCATTCATACTGGCGGTTGCATAAGCTGCACCAATACCCGCGCTTTCTTCATCGCTAAGGCCTTCGATCTTCTTGATCATAACGCCGGTGAATAGGCGGAAAGAATCAGTATCAGCGCCTAAAGCCTTTAACTGAATTGGCATGTGTGCATTAAGCATACGAACGTTGTGCTTGGCACCTGGCACCTTAATGACCTTTTTACCTTTGTAAGTAAGTTCTTCGCCCATTGGGGTCATGATTTTACCGTCTTCTTCAGTAAGGCCTGCAAAGGCGTTAAAATCTGTATCTAATACAGGGAAGTTATAGCCGTCGGAGATCATGCCGTCAGCGACTTTAACCGGCTGCTCAATACGGCTGTTGATTAACACACCATCTTCAGTTGCCAAATTGTCAGGCAATTCACCGATCCATTCAGTGATTTGATAGCTTGGACCATAATAGGTCGCATGAGAAATCAAGTTACCTAAGGTGCTTGAATTACAGTGATTGATCTGAAGGGCAGTATGGGCTTCGAAAACATTTTCAAAATGTGAGCAAGGTGCGTCATGAACTGGGCCAAAATGCGCTTTATCTGAAATGTTATCAACCAATTCTTTCCAGTGAGTGTCAATGACTTCTGTTGTAATGGTCCAGGGCGTCCACTCAGGGTTGTTAAATTCAGCCATATCAGGAATTTCCCAGTCAGGCTCAGTGCCGTCTGGGCAGTGCCATAAGAAAACCAGACCATTTTTTTCTTTAATTTCAAAGGTGTCGGTTTTTGCTTTTGGAGGGATCATGTCGCAGTAAGGGATGTCTTTACAGGCACCGTCTGCACCCCATTCCCAGTGGTGGAAAGGGCATTGAACGTTGTCACCATTAACTTCACCAATGGATAACTTAGCGCCCATGTGGCGGCAGAAGTTATCAATGCACTTTAATTCGCCTTGGGTGTCACGCCATAAAACCAGGCTTTTGCCACACACATTAACTTCCCAAGGGCCAACTTCATCTTCAGGAAACTGCGGGCCTTTAACTTCAGGTTCATAATGCATTGAAGCTAGAATCGTGTCTTGAGCAGTATTGGCCGCAGTAATTTTGTCATCGATGGATTCTCCCGATTGAAGGGCCGCAAATACTCCGCCAACAGCCGCTTCGTAATCTGCTTTCATTTTCTTCATGGCCGCTTGAGCTTCGGCGGTATCGGGTGCAGGTGGCGGGGTTACCCAGTTTATGGTGTAACCGATGGGTATCCAGCCTCGTGGGAAGCTTGTATCTTGTGCAGAGGTTGCAATAATTTTGCTCATAGATGAATCCTTAATGACAGAGGCGGCTCGCTTTTTATAATGAGTTATTATCGTTGAGCCCATTCATTTTAAAGTAAAGCCCGACTATTATTGCTATTTCTAGCACAGATTGAAGGGTTTTTTTTATTTTTCGCTACTTTGTTCTATTTTAACTAGATCCGTTTAGGAAAATTACCCGAGAATTAAGCTTTACAGCGCCTTCCGTTACGATAGAATGTGCGCTTTTTTAAACAAGTGATCTTTGGTGTTGATCACCACTGTGGAGAGATGTATGCCAGTTGTTACCCTTCCTGACGGCAGTCAGCGTTCCTTTGATAGTTCAATCAGTATTTTAGATTTAGCGAAAGATATTGGCCCGGGGCTTGCCAAAGCCACTGTTGCAGGTCGGATCAATGGTGAATTAGCTGATGCGGTAGATTTGATCGAAACTGACAGTGATGTTTCTATTATTACCCCTAAAGATCAAGAGGGGCTTGAGATCATTCGTCATTCCTGTGCCCATTTGATTGGTCATGCAGTTAAGCAATTATTTCCTGAAGCGAAAATGGCGATTGGCCCTGTCATAGACGAGGGTTTTTATTATGATATTGATTATCACCGTCCTTTTAATCAGGAAGATTTAGAGAAAATCGAAGCGCGTATGCGTGAGTTGATTGAAACCGAATATAATGTTGTTAAGCAGCCGAGTTGCCGTGAGAAGGTATTGGAAACCTTTAAAGGGCGCGAAGAGCCTTATAAGGTCGAAATTGTTGAGCAGGATATTCCAGTTTCGCAAGAATTAATCAATCTCTATGTTCACGAAGAATATGTGGATATGTGTCGTGGCCCGCATGTGCCTAACACTAAATTTCTAAAGCACTTTAAACTGACTAAGGTTGCGGGTGCCTATTGGCGAGCTGATGCTGATAATGCCATGCTGCAGCGAATTTACGGTACAGCTTGGGCAGATAAAAAGCAGTTAAAGCAATACATAAAGCGTATTGAAGAAGCCGAAAAACGCGATCACCGTAAAATCGCCAAAAAATTGGATCTATTTCATATTCAAGAAGAAGCCCAAGGTATGATCTTCTGGCATCCAAAAGGCTGGTCGATTTATAAAACCATTGAAGAATACATGCGCAATAAGCAGCGTGAACATGGCTATCAAGAGATTAAAACCCCTCAGCTAGTTGATTTGAGTCTGTGGGAGAAGTCAGGTCATGCGGAAAAATTCTCCGATGATATGTTTGTTTTGGATTCAGGCGAGAGTCAGGTCGCTGTCAAGCCGATGAATTGCCCGTGCCATGTGCAGGTGTATAACCAAGGTTTAAAGTCCTACCGTGATTTACCACTAAGGCTTGCTGAGTTTGGTTCCTGTCACCGAAATGAGCCATCAGGTTCATTGCATGGTATTATGCGTGTGCGTGGCTTTACCCAAGATGATGCGCATATTTTCTGTACGGAAGCGCAGATTCAACCAGAGGTTTCTCAATTTATTGATTTTCTGCATGAGGTTTACGCCGATTTTGGCTTTAGCGAGGTCATCTATCGTTTATCTACGCGTCCAGAGAAGCGAGTAGGTTCTGATGACGTTTGGGACCGTTCTGAGAAAGCGTTAGCCGATGCGCTTGATGCTAAAGGTTTGGATTGGCAGGAGTTGCCGGGTGAAGGCGCATTCTATGGGCCGAAAATAGAGTTTTCATTACGTGATTGTTTAGGCCGTGTTTGGCAGCTGGGGACAATCCAGGTCGATTTCTCTATGCCAGAGCGCTTAAATGCACAATTTGTTGCTGAGGGCGGTGCAAAAGAAACCCCCGTCATGTTACACCGTGCCATTCTTGGGTCATTTGAACGTTTTATCGGAATTTTGATTGAGCATTACGAAGGCGTTTTCCCAACTTGGTTGGCACCACAGCAGGTCGCCATCATGAATATTACGGATAAACAGGCCGATTTTGTTCGGGAAACGGCAAAAAAACTCGAATCTTACGGAATTCGTGTCATTTCGGACTTGAGGAATGAGAAGATCGGGTTTAAAATCCGCGAGCACACTTTACAGAAGATTCCGTACCAGTTGGTGGTCGGTGAACGTGAAGTGGAGACAGCGAGTGTTTCGGTCAGAGCGAGAGGTGGCGTTGATCTAGGTGTCAAGATGCTAGATGAGTTTATCGCCTTTATTATTAATGACGTAAAACAGCTCGGAAGAATTAACAAACCGGAGGAATAGACTATTAAAAGTAGCGGTAAATCAAAAAAAGCACTGACAAATGATGAAATTACAGCACCGCAGGTGCGTTTGATTGGTGCAGATGGCGAACAGGTTGGTATTGTTCCTATTGCAGAAGCATTAAGTGTCGCTACGGATGCTAGTTTAGATCTCGTACAGATGGCAGATTCAGAGCCGCCAGTCTGTAGGTAATGGACTATGGAAAGTATGTTTTTGATGCGAAGAAGCAACAAGCTGCCGCGCGGAAAAAACAAAAGCAGACGCAAGTCAAGGAAATGAAATTCCGTCCTGGGACGGATGAAGGGGATTATCAGGTAAAGCTACGCAACCTGATACGTTTCCTCGAGCAAGGGGACAAAGCCAAGGTCACGATGCGTTTTCGTGGTCGGGAAATGGCTCACCAAAGTATCGGCATGGACTTGTTAAAGCGAGTCGAAGTGGATCTTGGAGAGTTTGGCTCAGTTGAGCAATTCCCGAAGATGGAAGGCCGTCAAATGACAATGGTGATAGGTCCTAAAAAGAAAAAGTAATCTCTTTTAGATAGAGATGCTGGATATTTGCTAAATGCGGAGTAGTTAATGGCAAAGTTAAAAGTACACAGTGGCGCTGCAAAGCGCTTCAAAAAAACCGGTTCAGGTTATAAGCGTAAAAGCGCTCATAAGAGCCATATCCTCACCAAAATGACCACTAAGCGTAAGCGTCAGTTGCGTGGCACCAGTGCCGTTCATCCTTCTGATCAAGTGCTTATCGATCGTTTATTGCGTAATTAATTGTTGAGGAATTAAATCATGGCAAGAGTTAAGCGTGGCGTCATCGCACGTCGTCGTCATAAAAAGGTATTAAAGCAAGCAAAAGGCTATTACGGTGCGCGTAGTCGTATTTTCCGTGTCGCTAAGCAGGCAGTCATCAAAGCGGGTCAATACGCTTACCGCGACCGTCGTCAGCGCAAACGTCAATTCCGTTCACTTTGGATAGCTCGTATCAACGCGGCTAGCCGTTCGAATGGTTTATCTTACAGCCAGTTTATCAATGGTTTGAAGAAAGCGAATATCGAATTAGATCGTCGCGTCCTTGCTGATATTGCTGTTCATGACAAAGCAGCCTTTACCGCGATTGTTGAAAAAGCACAGGCTGCACTAGCCTAGTTTTCACTCGTTTTTGACTGAAAGGGAAAGGTGTAATGCCTTTCCCTTTTTTTGTTTTAAATACCAAGGTCTTTTGACATTTGAACATTCGCGCAGCTAGCAACAGTGTAAATGATCAAACGTCAACAGAACCTATGCTTTATTGAGTAAGCTTTATGGAAAACCTTGATCATCTTAAAGAAGAAGCCTTGGCTAAAGTTGCCGCCTCTACCGAGCTTCAAGACCTTGAAACCCTTCGTGTTAATTATTTGGGTAAGAAGGGTGAAATCACAGCCCTATTAAAAACTTTAGGAAAGCTTTCGGCAGAAGAACGCCCAAAAGCGGGAGCACTTATCAATGAAGTGAAAGCTGAGGTTGCAGATTGCATTAACGCAAAAAAAGAAGCGCTGGAATCGCAGGCGCTAGCTGAGCAGTTAGCAGCAGAACGCATTGATATTACTTTGCCAGGTAGGCAGCAGAACGTCGGTAGTTTGCATCCTGTGACAAAAACAATTGAAAGAATCACTGACTTTTTTACAAGTCTCGGATTTAGATCTGTCGAAGGGCCTGAAATTGAAGATGATTATCATAACTTTGAAGCGTTAAATATTCCATCGCATCATCCTGCTCGTGCAATGCATGATACCTTTTACATTAATGATAATACGGTTCTGAGAACCCATACGTCGCCTGTGCAGGTGAGAACGATGGAGTCAGAGAAGCCGCCTATGCGCATTATCTGTCCTGGTCGTGTTTATCGTTGTGACTCTGATTTAACACATACGCCAATGTTTCATCAGGTTGAAGGTTTATTGATCGATAAAGACATTAGTTTTGCTGATCTAAAGGGGGTGATTGAATCCTTCCTTGCAGTGTTTTTTGAAAAAGAAGATTTAGCCGTTCGTTTTAGGCCGTCTTATTTCCCTTTTACTGAGCCGTCAGCAGAAGTCGATATTGCCTGTGTGATGTGTGACGGTCAGGGCTGCCGTGTATGTAGCCATACAGGTTGGCTTGAGATTTTAGGCTGTGGCATGGTGCATCCCAACGTATTAACGTATTCAAATATTGATCCTGAAGAGTATACGGGCTTTGCTTTTGGTTTGGGTGTCGAGCGTATGGCCATGCTTCGTTATGGTGTGAATGATCTGCGATTATTCTTTGAAAATGATTTACGGTTCTTAGGCCAGTTCGCGAAAGGCTAATACAAGGGTTGATTAATGAAAATAAGTGAAAATTGGTTACGCGAGTGGGTTAATCCTTCTATTTCTTCAGAAGATTTAGTCGCTCAATTAACAATGGCAGGTCTTGAAGTCGATGGCGTTGAATCGGTTGCTAAAGATTTCTCAGGTGTTGTGGTTGGTGAAATTGTCGATATTGCGCCACACCCAGATGCAGAAAAGCTTCGTGTTTGTCAGGTCAGTACAGCGGCAGATGAAAATACTCAGGTAGTTTGTGGTGCATCCAATGCACGGCTGGGCTTGAAAGCACCTTTTGCTCAGGTTGGTGCTGTATTGCCTGAAGATTTCAACATTAAAAAAGCCAAGCTTCGCGGTGTTGAGTCTTTCGGTATGCTCTGTGGTGCAAGTGAATTAGGGCTTGAAGATCAAATTGATGGTTTGATGGAATTGCCAGCTGATGCGCCTTTGGGGCAAGATTTCAGGACTTATTTACAATTAGATGACAATATTATTGATATTGATTTAACACCTAACCGTGGTGATTGCTTGAGTATTCGCGGTGTGGCGAGAGAAGTAGGGGTGTTAAATAAGGTGGCAGTGGCAGAAGTTAATGTCGCGCCTGCTCAAATTAGTATCGATACTACATTTCCTGTTGATATAGTCGCCAAGGCCGATTGCCCAAAATATGTCGGTCGAGTTATTGATGGTGTTGATGTGACTAAGCCAACGCCATTATGGATGATTGAAAAGCTCAGAAGAGGGGGTATTCGAAGTATTGATCCTGTCGTTGATATTACTAATTACGTACTTTTAGAGCTTGGTCAGCCGATGCATGCTTTTGATTTGGATACATTAAAAGACGGTATTCTTGTTCGCAAAGCTAAATCATCTGAAAAGCTTGTATTGCTTGATGGTCAGGAACTCACTTTGAGTTCTGATGATCTTGTCATTGGTGATCATGGAAAGCCATTGGCGTTAGCCGGCATTATGGGCGGTGAAGGGTCGGGTGTCAGTGAAAAAACTACCCGTTTGTTTTTGGAATCAGCATTCTTTGAGCCTATTGCTATAGCAGGACGAGCGCGATCCTACGGCTTGCATACCGACTCTTCACATCGTTTCGAGCGAGGTGTGGATGATCAATTGCAAGAACGTGCTATTGAGCGAGCCACTCAGCTGATTATTGAAATTGCAGGTGGGCAGGCTGGGCCTTTGATTATCAATGGCACAACGTCAAAAAATAAAAAAGTGATATCCCTTAAGCTTAAGCGTGTCGAGCAACTTTTAGGCTTCTCTCTAGCAAAAGAAGAAATTGTGCGAATGCTTGAAGGCTTGTCTATTGATATTGAATCCAATGATGAAATCTTAGAGTGTGCTATTCCCTCTTTTCGTTTTGATCTGGCGATTGAGGCAGATCTGATTGAAGAAATTGCCCGTATTTACGGCTATGACAATTTACCAACGACTGAGTTAAAGCTTCCTGCTTCTTTTTATCCTAAATCTGAAAGTGATGTCTCATTAATGAGCCTAAAGCAACAATTGGTTGCTTTGGGTTATGGAGAAGCCATTAATTACAGCTTTATTTCTAAGGATGAACAGGCAGATTTTTCTGAAGGCGATCAGACAGAAGTATTGAATCCTATTTCCAGTGATATGTCCGTAATGCGCAAGTCCTTGCTACCAGGCTTGGTTAAAGGTTTGGTTCATAATATTAACAGGCAGCAAAGCCGGGTACGTTTATTTGAAACAGGGAGAACCTATATCCCAGCAGTAGAAGGGTTTGCGCAAGCTTTGACGCTGGGTGGTATAATTTATGGAACGGTTGAGCCTGAAGGCTGGTCTAATAAAACTAAAGTTGTCGATTTTTTTGATGCAAAAGGCGATGTATCCACTTTATTAAGCATCGTAGGGTTAGAAGTTGATTATCTGCCTTGTGAAAAGTTAGGTCTTCATCCTGGGCAGACCGCAAGTATTCAGTACAGAGGGCAGGAGGTTGGATTTTTAGGTGCACTCCATCCATCGATAGTTAAAAAACAGGGTTTAGCGCAGGATGCTTTTGTGTTTCAACTATCTTTAGATATACTGAATAAAAGAGCATTAACTGAATTTAGGTCAATATCTAAATTTCCTTCTACTCGACGCGACTTGGCATTTATAGTCAGTTCAGATGTTCATGCTGGTGAAGTCATCGAAGCGGTGAAGGAAAATGCAGGAGAATACTTAGCGGATTGTGTTCTCTTTGATGTGTATACAGGAACTGGTGTCGAAGAAGGAATGAAAAGTTTGGCTTTAGGGCTAATCTTTCAACATCCCGATAAGAGCCTGAGTGATGATGAGGTTCAATCGACCATAGATGTTGTTGTTAGTACCCTATGTCAGAGGTATGGTGCAACATTAAGGAATTAGAGTCTTATGATAGCTTTAACCAAAGCAGGGATAGCAGAGCATCTTCATGATGAATTAGGTCTCAATAAAAGAGAAGCTAAAGAGATTGTTGAGCTTTTCTTTGAGGAAATTCGTTCTTGTTTAGAGCATGAAGGTCAGGTGAAGCTATCAGGTTTCGGCAATTTTGATATTAGGGATAAACCACAAAGACCTGGTCGTAATCCAAAAACAGGCGAAGAAATTCCTATTTCAGCACGACGTGTAGTGACATTTAAACCCGGTCAAAAACTCAAGTCGATGGTTGAAGAAGTTGATGCAAGACACGATTAAGCCATTATCTGACATCCCGTCCAAGCGGTATTTTACCATTGGTGAAGTCAGTGGGCTTTGTCAGGTGAAACCTCATGTTCTCCGGTATTGGGAGCAAGAGTTTCCCACCTTAAGCCCTTCAAAACGTCGAGGTAATCGCCGGTATTACCAGAAGAAAGACGTCATTTTAATTCGAGAAATTCGTTCGCTTTTGTATGAGCAGGGTTTTACGATATCTGGCGCTAAACAAAAAATAACAGGTGAAAATCCTTTGCACTCTGATGTATCGAACCATAAAAAAAGCTTAATCCGATCATTAATTAACGAACTTGAGCAGTTACATCAGGAATTAACCAATCAGGTTGTCTCTCTCCCAGAAAAATACTAGTAAATCAATACAAAACGATAATCTGGCAGAAAGACCAACTCAGAATACTTAGTCGTAACGTTTTTAATCCGACCATCAGGCAGGGCTGTCTAGTATTTCGATTCACAGCATTTGTCCTGTTCAGTGGCTCAGTAAAATGTTCATGTTAAGG
>CAKMZU010000056.1:0-6967 GCA_929200485.1 uncultured Gammaproteobacteria bacterium
GCTGGGGCGCTGTCTGCTAAAAACGGTAACTTTTTATCTTCTGCTTCCCTAAGGGTATTTACATGTTTTCCATGTTTGAAGCAGAAGCCCTGCTGGGGTAATCATTTTTGGGCAAAAGGCTATTGTGTTGATACAGTTGGTGTCGATGCACAGATGATACGTAAGTAGGTAAGGTATCAAGAAAAGCAGGAGTAGCAAAAAGTTCAGATGAATTTTAAAAGGTAATATTGCTATAGGATAACTCAACCTGCATTCTATGAATGATGTTACTTTGGCTCCCTTTAAGGGAGCATAAGGCAAATCCGGGTTATATGAGCCCAGATATTTATTACTGATAGTTTTGTCGGTGTTTGTCAATCCGCATTGATTGCTCAGTTAATGACTGACCCCGCAATACTTTCATCATCTCAAAACGTTTTGCCTTTAGTCCTTTTTGTATCACGTTAAGGGCTTTTTCTGGCGCTATTTTTCCACAAGTATAAAAATCCACGGATGCATAGCCTGATTCTGGCCATGTATGGATGGAGAGGTGGGATTCTTCAATGACGACCACACCAGTGACGCCCTGAGGGCTGAATCGATGAAATATTGATTGAACAATGGTTACACCACAGGATTTAGCGGCATTGATTAGTAGCTGACTGATTAAATCCTGATTATCTAAATAGTCGGGATGACAATCGAAGAATTCTAATAAAAGATGTTGGCTTGCGGTGTGCATGAATAGTTATTGTTATTTTATGTCGCCGGAGCAGTATAGCATGAGTTAATGAACTTTGATTATCATCCCTGCCTTGGGTTTAAATACGTGGCCGTTATCGCTCATAAAATGAAAGGGCACGGATCGAATGCTAAATCCCTGGTTTTTGCGGATCACAAAATGTAAATGCGGGCCCGTTGAATAGCCGGACGAGCCAGCTCTTGCTAACCGTTGGCCTTGAGCTACTTTGTCACCGGGTTTTACTTCTGCTGTGCCTTGTAGAATATGGGCATAGACAGCGTAAGTGCCATCGTCATGCAATACATTGATGTAATTGGCTTTATCTAAAAAGTAGGCTTTGGCGCCGCCCATATGGTAGTCATCCTTTACCCAAATGACTGTGCCGGCACGTGCTGCAGATATATAGGCTCCGACGGGCATGGCAATGTCAACCGAATAAATATTCGGCTCTCTGTAGTGGGAGAAACGCCCCTTAAAAGACTGGGTAATTCGGTAAGCTTGCTTACTGCCGACCGGAAACAGATAAGGCTCTTCGGTAGAGTCAGCTTCTGGGTCGCCAAGAATCCAGCGGTATTTATATTCGGGTATTGATTGGGTATGTTCAAATAGAATTTCTGTTGAGTCAGCCTTAATTGTTTTTCGTAAAAAACCATTGGCAAAAGCCGTTGATTTTATTTTTAGATCGATCGGTGCGTGATATGGGTTGATAATGATAAGTTGATATTTGTTGTCGGCTTTATGCTTTACAACAACAGGGCGGTTAAGCTCATGGGTTTTCTTTTTTATCGCAAGTTTTTCAGCTGATTGATTATGAACCTTACGCTTATCACCAAAAACCCAATTGCCATTTTTATCTTTATATTTATAAATTTCGCCAATGCTATGATGAGGAATCAAGGATAGAAGAATAATGGCTAGATTAAACAGTTTTATTTTCATCCTTGATCCTCCAGATCAATACTCAACCATAAAAGTGACCATCTTACGGCTGATAAAATCCTTTTCGTAAGTGGGTTCTTCCACCAATCTTAACGTAGGAAAATTACCAAGTAACTTCAATGCAAAGGTTCTACCAATCGCTTTGGCAAGCGCTGCTGCGACACAAAAATGTGAGCCTGAGCCAAAGATAAATACGTCATTTAGATTTTTACGGGTGATATCAAATTTTAACGGATCTTCAAAGGTGTCTGGATCAATGTTGCCGGCATTTACATTGAATTTAATCATCTCGCCTTTTTTGATTTGCTGCCCTTCAAGTACGACATCTTCTCGAGCAAATCGCACACCACCACTATGGGAGAAATAATTCATACGAAGCGCCTCAGTGATAGCATCATCAATGATTTGTGGGTTTTTGTTGATTTGAGGGATAACGTCTGGGTGAGTAATAAAGGTTTGAATGGCAAAATTCAAAAAGTGTTGGGTGGTGTCAGGGCCCGCCGTCATAAGCGATGCAACAAATGCCATGACTTCTTCGATGCTTAAACGGTCTCCATCTTCATCTGCGGTTTGTACCAATACACTGATAAAGTCGTCTCTCGGGTTTTCTCGTCGATCCAGAATAACCGCTTTTACTGTGTCAATACCTGATTTTGCTAACGAATAATTAATATCACCTTCAGGTGCGTAGGTTGCCATGATTGCATCTGCTAACCCTTTGAATTCTTTCCGGTAGCTAGTATCGACTCCCACAAGTTCACTTGTGATTTTTAACGGGATTTCAGCAGTGATGTCAGCAAGGTTGAATGGCCCAGTTTTTTTGCTGATAGTTTCTATCGCTTCATCAACGACCCGGTCAACGATATCCTGCATTTTATGAATATTTCTTGGGGAAAACGCAGGTTGTACCAGTCGTCGGATGCGTCGGTGATCCCCACGATCCATGGACATTAAAAGGCCTGATATGAGTTTTTCCAGATCATCCTGCTCGCTTTCAGGTTTTACCGCCGGGGCAAAACGCCAGTCTTTAAAAGAGACACTAAAGCGTTCATCTTTGGCAAATTCAAACAGACCATCACGATCAAGCGATAGAACCCAGGCGGCGATGCGCGGGGCAAAAAAAATCTTTTTACCCGTCAGCATTTCAAGGTTTAGCGGGTTCGGATTCTTGTAATAATCCTGTGTATCATCAGGGTTATACTTGTTGAATGTTGGCTTGGTGATCAATTGCTTAATCACGTAGCCTGCGATTTTTAGCTTGGTAAAAAGAGAGAGTTCCATGAATGAGAATCAAATAGTCGTTTGCTTTTATGTTTATATTTTTTCAGTTGCCACATTAGACACAAGACAGCAGGAACATTCAATGGCTAAAATAGACTAATGATTCGTTTATGCTGATTTAGATAAGGATTTCCATGTTTCGTACTGATATTTATCAATCTCGTCGCAAAAAGCTTATTGAGTCTCTGGATACTGGGCATGTGCTTTTTATGGGTAATTCGTTAGTTGGCATGAATTATAAAGACAATGCCTATCCAATGATTCAGGATGGTAGCTTTTTGTATTATTTTGGTTTGGATGCGCCAGATCTGGCCGGGCTGATAGATATCGATGAACAAAAGTCTTATCTGGTCGGTGATTCACAATCATTGATGGCAGCTGTTTTTATGGGTGATGCGCCTTCAGTGCAATTCTTAGGTGAGAAGTCTGGTTGCGATGCGCATTTATCTTTTGAAAAATTGGCTTTGCGACTGCAAAGCGATAATCGACAGGTTCACACCTTGCCGCAATATCGGGAGGATAATGCGTTAAGACTGAAGAAAATCTTGGGTAATACGCAGATAAAACCATCGAATGCGCTGATTTTAGCTGTCATCAATCAACGAGAAGTAAAAGCAAAGGAAGAGCTTCAGGATATGCGTGAAGGGATGAAAGTCACTAAGGCCATGCATCTCATGAGTATGCAAAAAACCGCCGCCGGACAAAAAGAAATTGATGTGGTTGCAGAGTTGGTGAAATGCGGTTTAGTCCTTGGTCGGCAGTTGGCTTACCAACCTATTTTTTCAGTTGATGGTCATATTTTGCATAACCATCATTATGAAAACGTCATGCGCTCCGGTCAGCTAGTGCTTAATGACTCTGGATGGAATGGTCCTAACCGCTATGCTACAGATATTACCCGAACCTTTCCTGTGAGTGGCAGATTCACTTCCAGGCAGCGAGAGATTTATGAAATCGTCCTTCAAATGCAACAGGCGGCTTTAGATACCATTAAATCAGGCAGAGTCTATCAGCAAAGCCATATTGCCGCAGCTAAATCGGGGCTCGAAGGTTTGGCGCAATTAGGTTTAATTAAAGGGAATATTGATGATGCGCTCAATCAAGGGGCTTACGGCTTATTTTTCCCGCATGGGCTAGGGCATTTAATCGGCTTGGATGTTCATGATATGGAAGGATTAGGCGAAGACTTTTTCGGATATGATCAAAGCGTTAGCCGATCAAATCAATTCGGTCTAAGTGCATTAAGGCTTGGTAAGTCGTTACGATCCAATATGGTCATTACTGTAGAGCCAGGAATCTATTTTATTCCCAGCCTCATTGAAAAATGGCGAGCTGAAAAGAAGCTTAACGCATTTATCTGTTACGACAAACTTGAAAGCTATTTAACGTTTGGTGGAGTTCGAATAGAAGATAATATTCGAGTAACCCATGATGGATTTGATAATTTAAGTGTTGAGATTCCAAAATCACTCTCTGATGTTGAAGCCGCTTGTGCTGCTAATTAAGTCATGAGTTAATTTAAGATTAATGATAGGAAGGTGTATCAATATGACTTGATGAAGCTACTATTGTTGAAACTTTTATTCTGACTGAGTGTCCGTTTATTTTTAATTGATGAACCGATAAAAGTATGAGAGTCATCTATCGAGTTTTATATTTTGTGTTTGTCTTTTTGTCGAACGTATCCATGCTTTGTTATGGAGCAAAAGATGATCGTATATCAAACCAAATGCAAGGCAAAAAAAGTTTTTCAACGTCTTTTTTTAATGACAGGTCTAGAATATTTGAAACAGATACATATACAGATACAGAACCAGAACCAGAACCAGAAATAGAAACAGATACAGATACAGAAACAGAAGGTGTGTATCGAGTTTCTTCAAATAGCATCTGGCCAGTATCAAATAGCCAAAAAAAAATGCAATATTTGTCTGGTTTATCTCCCACCATTTTAAATTTTAAGACACTTAATGAACACAATCGTCGTTTTTTAGACTCCGAAGATCAATCATCTAGAGTTCTTAAATGGCTAGATCAGCAGCAGAACTATAGCTTAGGACAAGAGCAGTTCTTTAGGGACTCTACTTTGAAATCAATAGTACATTCAATTTATGATGGCGAAAGTTTTGATGCGGATGCCTCAAGTGCAAAGCCATCCAGTCAGACAACATATATAGCACCAACTGATAAGGGTAGTTCTAATGCTCTGGATAGAGCTTCAGGAAATCACAGCGATGAAATCATGAGGGTTAAGGTTAGTGTTGGTTTCCTTCCATCGCTTGCTAAGGCCTTGGTAATGACGGTAGAAAAAGGCAATAATGGTCAATACTATCGCGTAGATGGCAAATGTTGTCTCCAGAAATCGACCAAGAAGAGGAATGGAGGGCTGGAGAATGCAAACTTTGAACGGACAACTAAGGCAAGAAGTGAAAGTTTTGTGAAGGCTATTCACATGGGAATATATTGATAAAAGAAGAAAACACTGATCGAACTCTAACGGTAGTGTCGTAACTGAATTGAGCAGGCATTGAACCAAGAATGAGTTGCAAGAGGTGATCAAAGAAACCAGGCAAGGTATTGCGAACAAGTTTCTTTGACTAAGAATTCTACAGCTAAGAAAGGGACGTTATCTTGTACCCATTTTTCGAAGGTTTGCTGGAGAAAAGTATTTTTCGCCTTTTGATGAAGCCGTAAAATTACTAGGCCCAGTTTCGTTAACTAAACGAAGTGCAATATAGCTGCCGGATTGAAGGTCGTGGAAAACTTGTGCTCTGGCAATATAGCCTTGAACCGCATAATCGTAGATAGTATTCAGAATACCTACCCGCCAGAGATCGCCACGGCCATCGTAGCTTTCTAGCAGAACAATCTGCCAGCTATCCTCGTCAATATAAAATCGACGTTTAGCATAAATGTGATTGGCACCTTTTTTAAGGGTTGCTTCGACGACCCAAACCCGATGCAATTCATAACGCATATAGTCCGGATTGGCATGTGCCGTTTGTAAAAGCGTATCGTAATCCACGTCTGGATCATCGAAAGCGTAGGAATGGTAGGGAATGTAAATCTCTTTTTTATCAACTAAAGACCACTCATAGCGTTCCATGGCCCCATTGAAGCCTAATGAGTCATCAACAGTCACTAATCCACCTGGTCCATCGGGTGTATCAAAGCCAACGGATGGTGCGCGGCGAACACGCCTTGACCCTGGCACATAAACCCAAGCTTTTCGGCCATTGGTTACCTGATCAAGGGCTTCGTGTACGATGGTCATTTGCCCTTTGATTCTCTCAGGCTTTTCCACGGAAATATGGACCAAGCCTGCATTTACCCCAATTTTATCATCAACAACACCCACTGGCGTGTTTGGATTAGCAAAAGGGAATTCAACACGATATTTTTGTCTTCTCAGCTGTTGGTTGCCATTTAGGTAGATCGCAACATCATCTAAAACGCCAACAATACTTTGATGAGGGTGGGCAAAACGTGAATTCCACATAGCTTCTGCGCCATTTTGTGGGAAGGGGAAAGGAATGCCGCCAGTATAATTCTTAAGATTATCGATACCATTATTTAATTGGGTATGTGCTTTATTAAAAACGGTCCTTTTTTCAAAGGTATCGTTGTAGCGACCTTCACGGTGTGATGGGTAAACATGCATGTAAAAGGTGTCAGCATATTTTTCCAGTAATTTGCGTTGTCCTTCTGAGAGATAATTTTTGTATTCAGCCGCATTACCTCCATGAATGGTAAACATAGGTTGTTCATCAGCATAGAGATTGGGATGTGTTTG
Source organism: uncultured Gammaproteobacteria bacterium (assembly GCA_929200485.1). Taxonomy (GTDB): domain Bacteria; phylum Pseudomonadota; class Gammaproteobacteria; order Pseudomonadales; family DT-91; genus CAKMZU01. Next base: position 6,735 of record CAKMZU010000056.1, read on the forward strand.
GCCGCTGCGATAGCTTGGGTTGTGCTTTAATGTGCCAGTCCAAGGGGGAATAGTGCCTTCTAAGTTGCCACTGCGCTCCCCACCTAAGGGGGTGTAGGTTGGGCTGTCGAGTTTAACCTGATTTCTTTTTGCTAGTTTAAGCCCAGTTTTTGGCTGTTGTGCTTTGCGTTTTGCGGCTTCTAATTGAGCCTTTGCTTTAGCGTTTGCCAGTCTGGTTTTTTCTGCTGCAGCTT
>CAKMZU010000056.1:6977-7463 GCA_929200485.1 uncultured Gammaproteobacteria bacterium
CTTTTTTTATTGCTGCCTGCTTTTGAGCTTCCAATTTAGCAAGGCGAGCGGCTTCTTTAGCTTTTGCTTCAAGTGCCAGTCGCTCCTCTTCTGCTTTCGCAAGTGCAGCTAATCGATCTTCTTCGACTTTCGCAAGTGCAGCTAATCGCTCTTCTTCTTTTCTTTGTTTCGCCTCTGCCGCTTCTTTTATCAAAGCTTCTCGTTTGGCTTTTTCTTCTTCGAGCGCTTTCTGCTGGAGAAAATTCTTCGCACGCTCTTCTTCAAGCGCTTGTTTGAGAGCAATGAGCTTATCTTCTTCTGTTTCTTTTTTAGCGAGGGATTTTTGAGGGGACTTTTTACCCATCAAGGATTCCGCTAGCAGGCTTTCACCTGAAGATTCGCTCTTGCTGGATTGGCTGGCTGTTTCTTGATCGGGTTGGTGGCTGCAGCCTAAAAAGAGCATCAGCCCTAATACTAGGCTACTTGTTTGTAAGCTAAGCATGACGC
>CAKMZU010000056.1:7473-14104 GCA_929200485.1 uncultured Gammaproteobacteria bacterium
CTAAGCATGAGGCATTCCTTATTTTTGTTATTATTGAGCGTTACAAACAACTCCTTGCTTTGCCCTTTCCTTATAACACGATTGTAATAAATTACTATTTAGTAAAACTATTTCTTCAAAGGTGTTCTCAGTATGCCCCTTTTAACAAGTGTAAACGGTTAAAAAGGGCAAATGGATGCTTGTCTTTGTATTACACAATATCCAGCAAATGAACTTCAAAGACTAAAACGGATTGAGGTGGAATCGATGGCGGAGCACCGGCCTCACCATAGGCTAGCTCAGGCGGCAATGTGATTCGCCATTTGTCGCCGACATTCATCATTTGAAGCGCTTCGGTCCAGCCGCTGATGACCTGTGTGACACCGAAGGTTGCAGGTTCATCTCTTTCTACAGAGCTGTCGAATACCTGTCCGTCGATAAAGGTTCCGTGATAGTGGACTTTAACCGTTGATGATTCGCTGGGTTTTTCACCTGAGCCTTGCTCCAGGACTTCGTATTGAATACCGCTGTCAGTTACCTGGATGCCTTCTCGCTTGGCATTTTCTTGTAAATAAGAAAGGCCAAGTTCATTCATTTTTTTTGCATCTTCCGCTTTTTTCGCTTCAATCTGCTGTTGAACTTCAGCGTAGGCTTGATTCAAATCTGTTTCAGAAAGGGTGATGGGGTTTTGCTCAATAATATCTTTGATGCCTTGGCAGACAAGTTCTACATCCATTTGGTTAAATTGATTGCGTAATAACTGTTGGCCGAATTGAAGCCCAAAGCCATAGCTGACTTTTTCTTCGGCAGTTTTAAGTGCGTTGTCACTCATTGGATTATCCAAAAACTCATTTAATTTGCAATTTTACCGTAGTTTAGGCTTCAGCACGATACAAACTGTGCACAAAATTAAACTTGAGAATAAAAATGTGCGTTGGAAATTCAGTGCTATAGTGTATTGAAGCAGTTGATTGAACTAAAGAGAGCATTGGCACACGAAGTTTTATTCCTGTTAGTCAATCCGAAAGAGAAGGGATGAAGCTTAAGTCAATATCTGGAAATGGATGTCCAAGAGAATAAATAATGGCTCGATGGTTTTATGCATTAAACACGTTATTGGTTCTAGTGAGTTGTTGGGTTGTTGTCGATTTACTTGATGTATCAAGCTATATTGCGGCGATGTTAACCTCAGCTTTGCTACTTGGTACTTCGCTTGTTTTATTCTATCGGTTGCCATCAGCCGACATTCATCAATATTTGATTAAACTTAATCTGGTGATGATCGGTATACTCTCTTTAAGTTCTTTACCATTAGTGTTGCAGATCATCCAAAACAAACAGCATTGGCAGTTAGTGCAACTCATCCCCTTCATTTTATGTTTGTGCGGGCTGTATTTTTCCTACGCTTTTCTTGGAGTTTTGCACCAGGTCAAACAGCAAACGGTTGAGCCCTATGAGTTGATTAACCGTATTTTTTCAGGTTCTTCCGTTATTCTCGCCTTGTTTTTGGCTATTCCTGCCACAGTATTTTTACTTATGGTTATGATTAATGCAGAAGCTGGATGGTTGTCTATTCTAGCCGTTAAGTTCTCGGAGCGGGGCATTATCCCGCCGCTTACACTGTTAATTTTTATCTGGTCTTTAATAATGTTTGCGCATAAGTTTTGTACGTTAATCATAGAAAAGAATACCTTTATAAAGACCCCGTCAGAATCAGCCCTGTTAAGAGCCTTTGCTTTATTAAAATCCCAATCGCCCGGGTATGCCTCAACCAATGATCAAGTGGCTATATTTACTGATTTGATTTGGAAGACATCCATCGATTTTTATACATTGCCTCGATTTATCAGCTGGGCAATTCCTGTTTTGGGTTTTATAGGAACGGTTTTGGGTATCTCGTTAGCTTCGCAAGGTATCCTGGAAATGTTAAGTGAGAGCCAGCAAACAGAAAATATGATCCAGCATCTAGGTCTGGCAATATCGCCTTTAGGTATAGCATTTGACACGACGTTAATTGCGTTATCTTTAAGTGTTGGATTGGTTCTTTTGCAGACGGCATTGCAACACTATGAGCAGAACTTGCTGTTGGCCATTGAGAGAGAAGTCAGGCAATACGCATAAAATATTGTAGTTTAATCTAACACATAACATTAACCCTTAATTATTAATTGCGACGCACAGATTTCACTGAAACCATGATTGACCCTGGCGGAATAGATCAAAATGACGATATGCCAATGATAGAGATCTTCGGTGGTCTGTTTGCTGTGTTGTTGGTGCTCTTCGTTATTATCACATTATTATCAAGTTATCAGGAAACCACGCGACTCGATGATTCTGCAGAGCCGGGTGAATTTACGGTAGGTTTTCAGGGAGAGGGAGAAGGGCATGTTGTTATCAGTTCTCCCAATGGGATTTTTATTCCATCACTGGGTAAACGATTGGATAAGAAGAGTATTTGTGCCAAAAATAGTGCCTTTATTCCTTTTTCAAAAGACATTTATCTAAATCAAAAACAACAGATTATTTTTGCTATCGTCAGTGGTGGTGTGTCTTCTATGGCAATTGCTCGAGATTGTTTAAGACAAGTACTGTATAAAAAACAATTAACCATTGGCTGGATCATTGCTGATGATGAACTGCTGAAATCAATGAGTTTGAATCAATTGCCTGATTATATAAAACATGCCGTCGATGAGAAAAAATGAACTGAAAACGTCATTTCCTGCAACGGCTGGGATTGCGTTAGCTGATATTCTCGCCAATGGTGTTGCGGTTATTCTTTTATTGATCGTCGTTAACCTGACAGTGAAACAGGAAAAGGTCCATGATTTAATTGAAACCATAGAAGAAGTTTCTCTCCTGTTAAGTCGTGACTTTGCTAAAAAAGTTATTCATAACGCATTACCCACCAGTGCACCCGCGCAACTCCATGATTATAAAGGGTCCCATATTGATCGATACCCTGTATTTGCTCGCATGCCTGTGTTTGAGATACATAAAGAAGGCGTCAGGGATTATTTTTCTAATACCTTTTGGAGCAAAAATGAATTATTACAAAGAGATAATGCGCTTGATCAGTTTTTGCTGTCTTTGAATGAGGGGCAGCTCAGGCGGATACGTGTTGATGTTTATAGTATTGAATCGTTTTATTTATTCATCTCTATACTAAAGGATCATGCTATTACTGTCAGGCATTGGCATTTTTATGGCGAAGATCAATTGCCTAAGGGCATGGATTCAATAGAGCACAACCTCCAGGATAACGCAGTGATTAAGGGTAAAGAAGCTCAGATGACGCTCAATGGATTGAGTCGACTGCCTCAAGGCGCTGAGCTTAGGGAATGGTCAGCCGTTGCGCAGCGGTTTGATGCCACATTGGAAACCAGTCCAAAAGATCTTGCAGAAACCGAAAGTTTACCCTCGTTAAAGCCTGATGCAACTTCACAAATGGCATTGATTCAAACGCATACCCAGAAATTAAAGTTGTCTATTGCAAAAGAAATGCAAGAGGCTAAATCCAACAACAATGACACAATGCCTGTGAATGACTTTCAGAATGTCATTGCGTTTATTTTTCATCTATTAATTACCGGGAATGAAAAAGTAGAGCAAGAGCAATTTGATTACCTGACAAGAATTTCTTTAATGGATGAGATGATCAACTATATCTATCGATTCCCAAAATTATCACCTTATCGGGGTTTTATGGTTGAGAAAGTGGCCAACCTTATGGGTATGTCGGAATCCAGTACGTTAAAAGGAGATGAGATTCTGATTGAAAAAGATAAGGGTAAAAAAGCAGCGGTTGTAGTGCCTGTGAATCAGCCGATTAAAAAAATCGGGGTAGTCTCTGATCAGGAAATAGAGGCCAACAGATACCCTGTCAGCTTTTCGCTTCGCTTGTATCCTGCAGCCTTTGAGGGGGTTCATTTATCTTTAACTCCAAGAAGTTTGCTTTTGTTGCCGCTTGAAAATCAGTCGCAAGCCCTTTATCAGTGGCAGTTAGTCGCCGTGATGGATAGGGTAACGTTAAATACCACCGTTGGATTTGTTTACGGCCAAGTCATTGACGGCAAGCTGCACATTGTTTCGAATGAAAATGAGTTAATCGTGGGGGGGCATATATTAACTCGGAACGCCAGTGTTGATGAGTCGCGGCATCAAAGAAGGCTGCTGTGGTTTTATCTTCTTATTTTCCTTTTAGGTCTAGTCTTGCTTGTCAGGTGGAGGAAATAAGATGAAATCCATAGGTGCATCACTTTTCCTTTGTCTTTTTATTTTAATGGCAGCGTATTTTTTACCAAAATTTTGGGCGGAACAATCGCTATCGACAGTTGTTTTATCGTATGCTGAAGAAACATCAAGTGTTGACTCCGCACTTGATTTATTAATCATCAATAATATAAAAAACTTATCGGCACTGGACCGATCAAACTGGGAGTTAGTAGAACAACCTCTACGATTGAAAGGGCAAATCAGTGCAACCAAGCTCTGGGTTGATCAATGCGAGGTGAGTCAGAGTGCTTATAGTCAATTTATAAACTGGCACAATAGTCACCATAGTGAGTATCTGCCACCTTCAACATTGGAAAATCATCGAATTGCTGGAATGAAGAATGCACCCGTTGCTGGTATTTCTCATCAGGCAGCAAAAAAATATTGTCAGCATGCTGGGGGTAGGCTGCCGAGTCAGAGGGAGTTTTATGCGCTCTCTCAAGATGCAAGCGCGCTGTCAGGGAATACGGCGAGCTTATACCCTTATGGTAATACCTATAACTTGAAAACAAGGCCGTTTTCTGAACCGTGGTTGAATGCTTTTTTGGCATGCGATCAACAAACGGCTGATATAACTCACGCAAAACTGATTAATTTAAGTAGTGGGGTGTCTGAATGGGTAGTATCCACTGACAGTCCCGTTGCGATGGGAGGCAATGGATTTGATTTGCTGCCTGAAGTCAGTTCATTGAATTTGATAAAACGACGGTTTAATAATAATCAGTCATTGAATCAGGTGGGCTTTCGATGTGTGTATGAAAGCCAAATACATCAATCCTCCTGGGATACAAAGATTGTTGCTAATCAAGTCTCATTGGGTAAATTAATCAATAGTCAACAGCCTGAATCACAACTGATCTCCTACCTACCAACCATTGAGCAAGACAGTTTATTGAATTTAACAAAAAAACTACCAAAGCACTCCCCCAAGATATGGGTGACAAAAAATGAAATCAGTGTCAGTCAATATCGTAAGTTTTTGATGGATCCTTTCGTGTATTTAAAATTCTATGCCAATGAAAGAGAGCCTGTAGGTCTTAGTTATAGACCTCAAAACTGGAAGGATCAGCAAATAACACCCGATAGCGCCGTTAGGTTTGTTGATTGGTGGTCGGCTTATGCATTCGCTAACTGGATAGGAGGAAGACTTCCTTCAGAGAGAGAGTGGTTGAGAATCGCGGAACGCTATACTCAATTACCCGAGCCTCGGATGCTTGACGAAGGCCAGGTGTTGCTTGGTGAATCAATAAAAGATCAAGACGAAATTGACTCAGATAAAGCGTTATCAATCAGCTTGCTCAAGGGTGTGTCAGAATGGACTAAAACGGCACAGTTTCAAGGAGGTATTGCTAAGTTTGTTGTTAAAGGGGGTAACTTTATACTCCCGGTAGAGACCCAAACGCCAGCGTTTTCTCTATATATGTCACCAGAGCAAAAATCTTCTTATACAGGGTTTAGAGTAGTTTTTGATCAAGAATACTGATTTTATATTTTTTGATTTGATACTCTTGGTGGTCACACGAGTAAAAATAACAATATTTCGGCTCTTCTCCGCTTTAGTGTTTAATTTTCGGTCGTAATTAAACATTTAATACTCCTCAGGCATAGATGGCTGTCTAATTTTGAGCTTTAAGTATTCGGTGTCTTTAATGCCTCGAGCTCGTTTACGAATCATCCTAATGCCGACATTACCTGCCTCAATTCGAGCGCTGGATAGAGAGTCTTCAGGATTACTTGGTTGTGATTTGTCCAAGGGCATCTCTACGTTATTATTTGAATATTGTATATGTGTGTGATACCAACCTAATAAATAAACTATTAGTACAGGATCAACATTTTTTATATTTCCTTCTTTAATTTTTTCAATATTTTCTTTTTCACATCGGAGTTCATGCTCATTAAGCCGAAGGCGGTTGCGTGACAGATAAGAAGAACCTATCAAAAGAGATTTCACATCATAAAGGGGTATTTTTTCATCTATGAAATCACGAGCTTTCATTTCCTTATTTTCGATTTCATTCCAATGTTTATTAAGTCTTTCTACAATAGCTGATTTGAATTCCTCAAATGTTGTATAGCTCATTATTTCAGGTATTTTATTCTTTTTCTTTTGTAGATAATCTTGTGCTAATTCGACGTTGGGAATTGGTCTTTCTGGCCTTTCGACCTCTAAAGCTTCTGCTAGGGCATTTGTAAATTTTTCTTCACGCTTAATTTTTAAATTTATTTGCGATCTACGCTCTGCAAGAAGTTTTTCGGCTAGTGTACATTCTTCCGTTATTATTTTATTTTTAATTTCTAACGTTTCAATTAACGCATCTTTATTTCTACTTAAAAACTCATCAGGTTCATTAGTGTAAAGCTCCCAACACTC
>CAKMZU010000057.1:0-1126 GCA_929200485.1 uncultured Gammaproteobacteria bacterium
CCTATCATTGCGAAATCTTCGAACGATAAAAACTGTTTAGCCCATTAGTCGCTTGTCTTTAGCTTTCTAATGTTCACAAAAGGTATTTTCTAAGTTAAAGAGGGAACCCCTTCTATGATAAATAATCATCGATGAATGATTCATCAATCTCGCAATGAACTTTTATGGAGCTTGGATACCAAATATGTCGGGAAGTGTGGCAATTTTTTAATGGCTTGTTAGAATATTTATTCACTTATTATTTTTCCGCCCTTAGCTCAGCTGGATAGAGCGTCCCCCTCCTAAGGGGAAGGCCTCAGGTTCGAATCCTGAAGGGCGGGCCAGTTTTATTTTATTTGACCCGAACAATATGATACGGATAAGGACTGATTTTGGTTGTTCGTTTTCGTTGTTCAGATGCTATATTGTGTAGAGACTTTAATAAATCTGGGGCTGCTTCTGGGTTTTCTAAGACGGGAAAGAGAATATTGAGGTTTTCGAAATCGAATTGTATTTTTGATTTTTCTAGTAAATCTTTGAATGTCTTTATAATTATTTCATCAGAATAGATCAATAGCTCCGTTAGCGTATCATTAAACGTTTGCCATTCTTTTAGGGGGATAGAGGAGTCAATCCTACGCCCAGCGTCTTTAATTGCAAAGTCTTCTTCGTTTAATTTAACCAGCTTACAGTTCAATATACCAATTCCACAAGCCCAAATTCCTCTCTTAAAGATTTCAAATAGAGCTTTAGTAATATCTTCATTTATAGGTTCTAGTCTAACCTTTGAGCAAGGAGCGCTACTTTCTTCGTTATTAAATCCTGGGGCATCTTTAACTGTTACAACTTCATGCGGTATATTATTTATTCCAGCGCTACATTGAATAGAAATAAAAGTTGTTAGCATGGCGAACGATAAACTAATAAAATTCATGAAAAACCTTAAATTAAAGATAAAGTCAATATATGGGTTTTCGATTTAAAGAAAAGTTCAATCAGATAACCTTAGATACCACCCCGAATAATTTACGCATAAAATTCCTATAATCCAGATGAAAATCGATATTTGTTGCCCGTTTTTGGTTCTTTTGGATTTTAAGTTGGTAAAAATGCTAATGTTTTTTGCCTGATCTAATCACTTTTGACT
>CAKMZU010000057.1:1136-2382 GCA_929200485.1 uncultured Gammaproteobacteria bacterium
GAGCTGTCTATTCGGCCTCCTAGGTTCAACTGTTTTTTTTGGTAAAAAATACTTTTTTGATCAGGAGGAGTGGCAAAAGCATTATTTTATAGATCAAGTTTATAGGTCAAGCTTTTCCCAAATTTCATCTACCCGATGTTTGACTTCAGGCAGCATCTCAATCGGCTCACCCCATTCTCGATCGGTTTCACCTTGCCATTTGTTCGTCGCATCAATTCCCATCTTTGAGCCAAGGCCTGAAACAGGAGAGGCAAAATCTAAATAATCGATAGGGGTGCTATCTAAAAGCGTTGTATCTCGCGTTGGATCCATTCGAGTAGTTATTGCCCAAATGACATCTTTCCAGTCGCGAATATTAACGTCGTCATCCACCACAATAACAAATTTGGTATACATAAATTGACGTAGAAATGACCAAAGGCCTAGCATCACTCGCTTGGCATGGCCCGGATATTGTTTTTTTATGCTGATGATAGCAAGGCGATAAGAGCACCCTTCAGGGGGAAGGTAAAAATCCACGATTTCAGGAAACTGCTTAATTAAAATAGGTACAAAAACTTCATTCAATGCAAGCCCTAAAATGGCGGGTTCATCTGGTGGTCTGCCTGTGTAAGTGCTGTGATAAATCGGGTCTTTTCGATGTGTGATTTTTTCAACGGTGAATACAGGGAATCGCTCCACCTCATTATAATAGCCAGTATGGTCACCAAAGGGGCCTTCATCGGCCATCTCATCTGGGTAAATAAAGCCTTCTAAAATTATTTCGGCAGTGGCAGGGACTTGAAGATCAGAAAGCAGTGCTGTGGTTAAGTCAGTTTTTTTATTTCGCAAAAGGCCTGCGAACGCATATTCAGATAACGTATCGGGTACCGGGGTGACAGCACCGAGTGTCGTTCCTGGATCTGCACCTAATGCTACGGCGACAGGAAACGGTTGGCCGGGGTTTGCGTCTTGCCATTCTTTGAAATCCAGTGCGCCCCCTCGATGCGACAGCCAGCGCATGATCAATTTGTTTTTGCCAGTGAGCTGTTGACGGTAAATGCCTAAGTTTTGACGCTTCTTGTACGGACCTTTAGTGATGACTAATGGCCAGGTTACAAGGGGGGCGGCATCTTTTGGCCAGCAGGTTTGGATAGGTAACTCATACAAATTGACTTGGTCGGCTTCGATAACGACTTCATGGCAAGGCGCTTTTTTGACCAAATTTGGCCCCATACTTAAAACCTTTTTGAAAATCGGGAGCTTG
>CAKMZU010000057.1:2392-3439 GCA_929200485.1 uncultured Gammaproteobacteria bacterium
TTCACCTACCTCTCTAAGTGCTTCAGTCGAGGTTTGATTCATTCCCATGGCCACCCGTTTTTCAGTGCCAAAGAGGTTACATAAAACGGGCACGTTAAAGCCTTTGGGGTTTTCAAACAGGAGGGCGGGACCGCCTTGCTTAAGAACCCTGTCAGCAATTTCTGTCATCTCAAGCTTTGGATCAACCGGGGTTTTGATGCGCTTGAGCTCCCCTTGTTTTTCCAATGCTTTGATAAATTCTCGTAAATCGCTGTAGGCCATTGCCGGTATCCCTTGAAACGAAGAGGTTAAAGGGAGGGGAGTGTAACGACTTGCGCTTAGAGTCACAAGGGAGAGTATTTAACTGCACTTTTTAAGTTTTAGATGATCCTATAAATTATTTTGTTAGCTAAGCGCTGACCTATGTATAAATTTCTCTTTCCCTTTTTATTATCAGTAAGTATTGCTATGGCAATGATATCAAGTGATGAATCTGAAAAGGCGCTTTTGAATGGGACTTTTGTCGAATCATTTCGCCAAACAATATATAGATTTTTGTACAATAAAAATAAAGTGATTATAGATCATGATACAAAAGAACTTGTAAAGCGGGAATGCCAGTGGCTTGATTCTGACCCAGAGAGCTTAAAACAATTGTTATCTAGTGTTGATGAGGTGACATTAAATAAAATCGAAAGAGAAATTAAATATAACAACAGACGGTTTAGTCGTTGTTTAAAAAATAACTTTTTAATGGAGCATCAAGCTAAGTCTAACCCTATGCCTAAACCTAAGGCAGAGTTAATCGAAATAGACGTACAAAAATATGTTTTGAATTTTTGTGGGATGGTGATTGATGACTATAAGTCAATCTCTAATCCTGAATAGATATAAGGCAGAATAAACTGCCTTAAATGTAAAGACTGAAATAGCTTATTTACGTTTCATTGAGCTAAAGAACTCCTCATTGGATTTAGTGTCTTTTAACTTGTCAATCAAGAATTCTATGGCTGCCGCATCTTCCATCTCATGAAGCAATTTGCGGAGAATCCAAATACGTTGTAACTC
>CAKMZU010000057.1:3449-4798 GCA_929200485.1 uncultured Gammaproteobacteria bacterium
TTGTAACTCATCTTCGGAGGTCAGTAAGTCTTCACGACGAGTACCTGAACGACGAACGTTAATAGCTGGATAAACACGTTTTTCAGCAACCTTACGCTCAAGGTGCAGTTCCATGTTACCTGTGCCTTTAAATTCTTCGTAGATAACTTCATCCATTTTAGAGCCAGTCTCAACAAGTGCTGTAGCTAGAATGGTTAAGCTGCCGCCTTGTTCGATGTTGCGGGCTGCACCAAAGAAACGCTTTGGCCGCTCAAGAGCATGTGCATCAACACCACCGGTTAATACCTTACCTGAGCTTGGCTGAACCGTATTGTAAGCTCTTGCTAGACGTGTCATCGAATCAAGCAGGATAACGACATCTTTTTTGTGCTCAACCAATCGTTTGGCACGTTCGATGACCATTTCGGCAACCTGTACGTGACGTGCTGGTGGCTCATCAAAGGTTGATGCAACGACTTCTGCTCGAACCGAGCGCTGCATTTCGGTAACTTCTTCCGGGCGTTCGTCGATCAGTAAAACGATTACGAAACATTCTGGGTTGTTGCGGATAATACTTTGCGCCATATGCTGAAGCATAATGGTTTTACCGGCTTTAGGGGGCGCTACGATTAAGCCACGCTGGCCCTTGCCGATGGGAGCAACCAAGTCAATGATTCGACCCGTTAAATCTTCACTTGAACCGTTGCCAGCTTCTAAAAGAAGGCGATCATCAGGGAATAACGGCGTTAAATTCTCAAATAACACTTTATGGCGCGAGTTTTCAGGCTGCTCAAAGTTGATTTGATCAACCTTTAACAAAGCAAAATAACGCTCTTGATCTTTAGGTGGACGAATTTTACCGGAAATCGTATCACCGGTGCGTAAATTGAACCGTCGAATCTGGCTGGGTGATACATAAATATCGTCTGGCCCAGCTAAGTAAGAGCCTTGTGCAGAACGCAAAAAGCCAAAGCCATCCTGAAGAATTTCCAGTATACCGTCACCGTAAATGTCTTCACCGCTTTTGGCATGTTTTTTAAGAATTGAAAAAATAACGTCCTGTTTTCGAGACCGGGCTAGATTATCAAGGCCCATTTCAGAGGCAATATCTAGTAACTCGTTAATCGATTTGGTTTTAAGATCCGTGAGATTCATAGATTGTCGTTTGTGTTAAAAGAAGAATGAAGAAAATGTGAAGTTAAGAGAATTGTGAGAAGTTTTAATTCTTGCTTGTATCATAGCAGTAAGAAAACGAAGATCAAGCAATTTTATAGAATATTACCCAAGATTATAAATGGGTAATATTCGAAAAAGATTGAGTTAAAGTTAGACGTTTGCGTCGATAAACTCTTTTAATTGCGTTTTTGATA
>CAKMZU010000057.1:4808-7253 GCA_929200485.1 uncultured Gammaproteobacteria bacterium
CCTACTTTTTGAGCTGCCGCTTCGCCATCTTTGAAAAGGATAAGCGTTGGGATGCCACGAACATCAAATTTACCGGGTGTTGCCGAATTTTCGTCAACATTTACCTTAACGATTTTAAGGTCGTCGCCGTATTCTTCAGATAATTGCTCAAGCACAGGAGCGATCATTTTGCATGGCCCGCACCACTCTGCCCAAAAATCTACCAATACTGGCGTGCCGCTTTCTAAAACGTCCTGTTGGAATGAGTCGTCTGTTGCTGTGTGAATGGTTGCCATGAGAAATCTCCTTGGGTTGTAAATGAGAACCTTCTCATAGATGGGGGCGCAAAACAAGGGATCAAACCCTTGAGAGATTTATTTCGAATGACTTCGTGATATTAAGTTTAGTCAAATAGCGCATGGGCGAAGTGAAGGAGTGCATACAAACAATGGTTGATTATTAACAGGGTATTCTCTTCAGAGATGAAACCTCGTTCCCTCGTTCCATAAATTTGATGTGGCTGGGTTACAAGCTTTAATAACAATAGGCGATTTCTTAGGTGGTTATTCTAAAGAGTGACTGTTAATAGAGTATGGAAGGAACCAATCGCAGCTAAGTGGGTCAGTTATACTTTATTTGATTTCAATGTTGTGAATATGAAAAACGTATTGCTTGTTTTTAGTATTATATCTTTATTGATTACTTTGAATGTAGAAGCAATGCATGGCAGTAGAGCAAATGAAGTGCCGGTAAATGAAGTATTGAAGGCAGCGATTGTTAATGGCATCACAGCAGGGGGGGTAGGGGGAACATTGGGCGCAGGAACATTAACAACATTATTGTATTTTGCAGGTGAAGCAGATCAGTATGATGAAATGGGCCTATCTACACCCTCTGGGCTAGGGGTGGCATTAATGGCTGGCGCTTTCTCGGGGATGTTGTCAGGGGCGTTAGTTGGTGCTGGATCTGCGCTTGGGGTGGGTTTGTTTGTGAATATAGTCGATGCTATGCCAAGCGAAAGCATTGAGGGTGAGAAAGCCAAGGAAGATGGAAAAAAAGCATCAATGTTGCCAGCTGATGATGCCAGGTGTGTAGGGATTACCGCTGAAGTGCTTGGGGGGGGGGTAGGAACAGCAGTCGGTTCTCTGAAAGCGGCAGCTATGACATCGAGAGTTGCATCCGATATGACGATAGGCCTGCTGAGAAGTATAAGTGCTGGCATCTCCGCTCTAATTAAGACGATTCTGGGTTGACCTTATTTTCTATGCTTAAACCTACGAAGCCTCCTGTAGATACGGAAGCGATGCGGTGTAAGGCATCCAGTTCCTATGCGTTTTTTACCTAAGTTCTTTTGAGGTGGACGCTTTTTCAATCAGGCCGGGCAATTCAAGGTGCTGGGTATTGTTTAGCCATTGAAATGGCATATAACTTTTGTTTTGTGAATCCCAAATGAGCCAGGCGTAATGCGTGCTATCGTAAGGAAAAACTAAATGTAACCTGATTGCAGTCACATGATTTTGTTTGTTGGTTGATAGGATTTCAAGTGTAAACCCTTTGAGGTTATATAAATTACCAGCGACTTCTGTGTAATTCCCCTGATAGAAAAAGCCGTAAAACTCAAAATTTCTCTCGATATGCGCTTTTTCTTTTGTCAAGACGGACTCAATCTCGTTTCCTGTGAGCATTAGGCCTTCGGGAAAAGAGATTTCGATTAATTTGGGATTCAGGATCTTCACTTTTAAGGAAGTAGTCGCAGGTGCAATTTGCAGTATTGACTCGGGTATTGGATTATTCAGGGTTGCGGATTTATAGGGTTGAAACATCATTTGAAAGGGATCGATGGATTGCAGCACGATGACATGTTTATTTTCAAGCTTTTCGATCTTGGGTAAATGGTATTGATGGTTTACATTCTTGGCGTTGAGTGAACCCTTTGATATTAGGGCTAGTCCGCCAATCGATGTGACTAGAAGGGCTAAAAGGCTATGGATAACCAATAATAAAAGAAGAAGGCCTTTGAAAGAAAAACGTATTGTTTTAGGGAGCTGTTTGATGGGGGTAAATAATAGATTTGCTAAAATACCTGCAAAGGCGATATGCGAAAGGACAGTAAATCTAGGCGCTGTGTAGGGTAAGGCCATATAGGGCATTAATGAAAGTAAAAATGCGCCGATCCAAAACTTGAGTTGTGGTCGTTGTGTTTTTACCAGGATGACTAAAAGAATGAAGGCTGCGCTAATGCCAGCAAGGCTGGTTTTTATATTCTGTGGCAAAACATCTACCCCGGTTATTCCACTTAAAATCAAAGAAGGGTATTGAGATAAGCACCGAGAAATAAATTCGAGTGGAAAATGCAAGGGGTCAAGGTAATTACCGACATCAGTTGAGCCGAAACCTGCCAGATTATAGCTAAGTTTCCATGCTGCCATTGTGACTAAAAAGCCAAAGCCTTTTAAGAAACGATAG
>CAKMZU010000057.1:7263-9507 GCA_929200485.1 uncultured Gammaproteobacteria bacterium
CTTTTGATGTTGGCTTTTATGAAGAAAGAACAAGCTAAGGCCAGTCATTAGCATGACTAAAATAACATTTCTTGCCGCCAGCCACACCAGAGGAAAAACGATAGAGACATCTAATACCAATAAGAAAGAAGCCAGTAAAGCAATCTTCTGTTTTTTTTCAATGGATTGATAGCACTTGAAAACAGCTATCCAGGCAAACGCTAAAAGTAATAGGCTGGTCGCGTGCATAGCAGAAATATTATCTGGCCAGAGCTGATAATCGACCCAATGAGTGAAACTACTCAAGGGTCTAAAAAGATGCAGCTTGGCATCCTCATTGACCCACCAAGGGATAACGCCATACGCTTTGAGTGAGTGAAATAGTGGCTCGCTGGAATTAAAAAAATCAAACTGATGGCTTAGCATAAACCAAAAGTGCTTATCTGGGTGAGTGAGTCCAAGTGCTGATAATCGAGCATTATCTAAAAAGACATATCGCTGAAGGAAGTCATCGACTGCAAGATGTCCTGAGAAAATAAAGGCAAGGTGAACAAGTACGCCAATGAATAGAATAAAGCTAAAGCTTTTGGCATAAGCTAATGCAACTTTAGTTATATTTTCGGATGGCATCACTTATAAAGGCTTAATAAAAACAATCGAATTACGTTGAAGGTTGTAAAAGGATTGTTTGGTTTTTGGTAACGCTTTAACGTCGGATTGTTTAAATCCATGTTCAATAAAAAAATGCGCACTTTGTGTAGTAAGGACAAAGAGCTGTTTAATCCCTTGTTGTTTTGCCCTTTTTTCAAGGTACCCCAGCATGGTGGCTGCTCGTCCACTGCCTTGATAGTTTGGGTGGGTAGCCACGCAGGCTATTTCTGCCATATCAACATCATGAGGGTAGAGCGCAGCGGTTGCCAGCACGGATTCATCTCGCTTAATCACAATGAAATCGTTAATTTCCTGCTCAAGACGTTCCCGCTCCCTTTTGACCAGCACACCTTTTTCTTCCAGTGGTTTGATTAAAGCCATAATACCACCGACATCATCAATGGTTGCATTTTCTATGGTTTCGAATGGGTTTTGGGTGATTAATGTTCCGCAACCGTCAATTGAAAATAACTCAGTGAGTAGAGCACCATCTTTTTCATGGTTAATGATTTGCGAACGGGGAATGCCTTCGTTGGATGCGAGAATGGCTTGGTGCAGCGCAAGGCTGGGGTTTTTTAAAAAGCGCTTTTTCGCCTCTTCTAACAGGATTTGTTTTGGAAGATTTTTTAATGTGTCTTCATCAGTAAAGGTTAAGAGTTTGGTGGCTCTTAACGCTTTAGCGGCAGCTGTGCCTATATCTTCAACAGGTACATAAAAACACTCACCTGTTGTTGAATAGGCAAGGTCAGGCAGTAACACAATGTGTTTATGGTCTAATAAGTGGCTAAGCCCCAGGTGGTCAATTTTTCTGGGTATGCCCGTGTGCTGATAGTCAACGCCATCAATGATGCCCATAGGTTTTGCGGTAACGAAATTACCGCTGACAACTTGCAGGTTAGCGTTTGCCATGGGGGTGTTGGGTAAACTAGTCGAAAAAAGCGCCTCAAGCATGCTTCGATAGATGCCACACTGCGCTTGAATTTGGCTTAAATTTAATAAAGAAATGGGTGCTTGCGAAATGTCTGCCCTTGTGTGGCTTTCAAAACAAACCACCAAACGAACGCCAAGGCTTTGTAATAATGCAAAATCTTGAACAATTGCTTCCAATGAGGCGCTTTGCATGACGCTGTGGTTTAAAAGCACGACAAAGGTCTCATCTCTATACTGGTGTATATAGGGTGAGGCTTCCCTGAGTACTTGAACAAAAGGTGAGGTTTTCATTCTTTTTAGTGTGTCTTGATTCTATGAGGGTGCAAGATTCTATGCCCGAACTACAAACAGTAATGACCGATAAGTTTTTCGAGTATTGTAACGCAAGGGTCGATTTGATCAAACGCCAGGAATTCGTCCGGCTGATGGGCTTGATCAATGCTGCCAGGCCCTAGAACAATGGTATCAATCCCCAAATGTTTATAAAAAGGGGCTTCGGTCGCAAAGGCAACTGCTTCAGCGGTTTTTTGACTAAGACTCTGGGTTAAATTGACGAGCTCAGAATCTTGAGCTTGCTCAAAAGGTTCAACGCCACTAAAAAGTGATTCGATGGCGAATTCAGCCTGGTGTTTATCAGCAATGGGTTGGATGCGTTCTTTAATCTCTGTCAGGACATCTTTATTG
>CAKMZU010000057.1:9517-13773 GCA_929200485.1 uncultured Gammaproteobacteria bacterium
TCTTTATTGGACATGCCTGGCAAGCCACGAAAATCAAAATCCAGTGCACATTGGTGACAGATGCGATTAGGATTGTCGCCACCGTGGATGCAGCCATAATTCATCGTAGGGCTTTGTACAGCAAAGTCAGCTTTCTTATACGTTTTTTGATAATCACTTTTTAATTGATTGAGAGCCAGCATCGCCTCTGTCATGACATCGATGGCGTTAATGCCAAGGTCAGGATTTGATGAATGGCCACTTTTGCCAGTGATCAGTAATCGGTTCATCATGATGCTTTTGTGCATGCGTATGGGAGTCAGCTCAGTTGGTTCACCTATAACGCAAGCATCAGGATGGTTGAGTTGGTCAAGCGTCAAGGCATGTGCGCCTTGCATAGTGGATTCTTCGTCGCAGGTTGCAACGATCGTTAAGGGTTTATTTAATTTTTGGCCCTGAAAAGCGAAGACTTGCTTCTATAGCGAGTGAGAAAAAACCTTTCATGTCACAAGCGCCTAACCCAAAAAATTTATTCTCTCGCTCTGTCAGGCTAAAGGGGTCTGACTGCCATCGGTCAGCATTGTAGGGGACGGTATCGGTATGGCCTGAAAGCACAAGCCCACCTTGGCCTTCACCGATTCGTGCAATCAGATTCGCCTTGCCCTTTGAAACAGGCTGAATCGTTGTTTTGAACCCTAGCGGATCAAGCCAGTTTGCTAATAATTCAATCACAGGCAGGTTGCCCATGTCATAGTCTGAATCAATAGAGCTAACAGACGGCGTGCCAATCAATGCTTTTAATCGATCAAGATTCTTTGGTAAAGGGTGAGAAGAAGGCATAACATGGCTGGGTGTCGTGAATTTATATTAAGCATGCCACCAGAGGAAACTATCTACAATAGCTAATCCAGAAAAAAGGCTGCCAGCAGGTAATAAAAAATAATGGCTAAAAAACCACCGGCGGGTATGGTAATCAACCAGGACTGGCCAATGGAAGCGAGGGTTTTCCAGTCCAGTGATTGTCTGCCATGCACTAGACCTACGCCGATAATTGCACCAATCAATGTGTGAGTGGTCGATATGGGTAACCCTGTGCCTGATGCGATAACCACGCTGGTGGCGGCTGAAAGTTCAGCGGCAAAACCGTGAGAGGGTGATAATGCGGTAATACGTTGCCCAACGGTTGCCATAACGCGATACCCCATGGTAAGTAGGCCAATTGAAATGCCGAGTGCACCAATTAAGAGGATCCAGTTGGTTGTGGTAGATTGGGTGGCGAGGCTTTCATGGTCTTGTAAAACGCCAAAAATAGCAGCTAGAGGACCAACCGCATTAGCCACATCATTGGAGCCATGAGCAAATGCCATAGAGCAGGCAGTAAACACCATGAGTAAACTAAAGATTCGTTCAACTGGGTGATTCATCTGGCCATGATGGGTAAATCTATCGATTTTTCTGATAAATAAGATCCCTACCATCATCAAAAATAAGCCAATACAAAGTGAACAGATGATGCTTTCGACTAGAGACAAGTTTAAGCCAATATGCTTTAAGCCCTTTGTCAGAGTAATCATGGCGATCATGAAGCCAGTTAGCAGGATATAAACAGGCACCAGACGAGTTGCTGAAAGGTAAGTGTTGGGGTTGTCCAGAATCAGTCGTTTCACTGAATAGAATAAAATAAACGCAATGATGCCAGCAAGTAACGGTGAAACTATCCAGCTGGAAACAATAATACCCACCTTCGTCCAGTAGACAGTTTCAGCACCCAACACCCATGCGCCAAATCCAACAATGGCTCCGACAATTGAATGGGTGGTGGAAACTGGCCAGCCTTTATAGCTGGCAATAAATAGCCAGGAGCCAGCTGCAAACAAAGAAGCCAGCATGCCTAAAATAAGGACGTCAGCTTTGCCTACAAATGCATTAGGGTCGATAATGCCTTTGCGAATGGTTTGGGTGACTTCTCCACCAGCAAAGTAAGCGCCTAAAAATTCAAAGACGATGGCAATAATCAACGCATGTTTTAATGTGATCGCTTTTGCACCGACTGATGTTGCTATGGCATTAGCCGCATCGTTAGCGCCAACCCCCCACGCCATAAAAAAGGTCGCTAAAATGGCTAGAAGCATTAAAATTTCAAAATGTTCAGTGATAGCCATAAGCTTCAGGGAGCAAAACAAATTTCCTGTTTGACCTGTGCAGTTTCAGATAGTTTGATCAATCTCGCAGAAAAAAAATTAAACTTTATAAGTGACTGTCACGAATGAGGTTATGGTGACAACTTCTAGTTATTGCCATTTAATTTAAGTATACAATCGCTCCTTTCCTGTTAGACAGTTGTAATTATGGCCATCTCGGAATTTTCTGTAAAAAAAACGATCAATCTGGATTATCAATCAATTCTTGAGTCATTGGTCATGGAAGGGGTAATTGGCCGTGAATCAGCTGAGAATGTTTTGGCTCAGCCCAAATCTAGAGAAGATTTATCGAAACACCCTTTTTTGTTTCTGGCAAATTGCGGCATTCCATTAAAACCTTCGCCCGATAAAACCCTTAAAAGTCTGCATTGTTGTGAGTGGCTGGCAAAAGAATCAGGCATCCCGTTTTACCCAATAAACCCCTTGAAGATTGATGCGGCGAAAGTCACTGAGGTGATGTCATTTGCCTTTGCTAAACAGCACAGTATTTTGGCAGTTGAGGTGCATCCAGATCATGTGTTGGTAGCAACGACACAGCCATACAAAACAGGCTGGATTGAAAACTTAACGCATGTGCTTAATAAGCGGATCGAACTGGTCATTGGTGATCCGGAGGATTTAGAGCGATTAACGACAGAGTTTTATGCCTTGGCCCGTTCAATCTCAGGGGCGAGTGAAGGGGCTCAACATCATTCGCCACAGATTGAAGCTTTCTTGCAGCTGGGGCAGGTTAAAGAGCCGGACGCAAGCGATCAAAATATTGTCACTATTGTTGATTGGTTGTTTCAATATGCTTTTGAGCAACGGGCATCCGATATTCATATCGAGCCGAGAAAAACGCAGGGTTATATTCGATTTCGAATCGATGGTGCCTTACATCAGGTTTACGATATGCCCATTAAACCTCTGGTTGCGGTGACGAGTCGAATTAAAACCATGGGACGAATGAATATTGCCGAAAAGCGAAAGCCACAAGATGGCCGATTGAAAACCAAAACGCCGAATGGCCAGGAAGTTGATTTAAGACTTTCGACTATTCCAACGGCTTTTGGAGAAAAGCTGGTTATCCGGATATTTGACCCAAATGTGCTTTTAAAAAGCTTTGAAGAGCTAGGGTTAATGAATCAAGATCTGGAGCGCTGGCAAGGCATGATCACAAAGCCTCACGGCATTGTGTTGGTTACAGGGCCAACGGGCTCAGGTAAAACAACCACGCTCTATTCAACACTTAAAGGATTGGCGCAACCTGAAGTCAATGTCTGTACTATTGAAGATCCAATAGAGATGGTTGAGGATACTTTTAACCAAATGCAAGTCAATCATGGCATTGATTTGGACTTTGCCGATGGGGTTAGGGCACTATTACGGCAAGATCCGGATATTATGATGATCGGTGAAATTCGGGATCAGGAAACCGCGCAGATGGCAGTGCAAGCAGCCTTGACAGGTCATCTTGTCCTATCTACCTTGCATACCAATGATGCAACGCTTGCGATCACACGCCTTTTGGAGATAGGCTTACCGGCATATCTCGTTCGCGCTACCTTGAATGGCGTGATGGCGCAGCGATTGGTGCGCGTACTGTGCCCTGATTGCAAAAAGCCGGGTGAGGTCTCTCCTGCGCTTTGGGATGCATTAACAAAACCTTTTAATGTCCCCATGCCCAAAAAAGTATTTGAGCCAGTGGGTTGTTTATCCTGTCGACAAACGGGTTTTAAAGGGCGTATCGGCGTTTATGAAATATTGGATGTCAATGAGACCATTGGCCAGATGATTCAATCTCAGACCGATTTGATGGGTGTGCGAAAACAGGCGATCAAAGATGGCATGCGAACCTTACGCTTGAGTGGTGCGCAAAAGGTGATGAGCGGGATGACAACCTGTGAAGAGGTGTTGAGAGTGGCGCCAGCAGCATTTCATAGCTAGTAAGGCATGCTGATCATTCGCATCGTTTTTGCTTTTAAGCACGTTTTGAAAATGTAAAATGAGTGTGAGAATACATGATCTGTTTGTCCTGAGCTTAGTACTTCGATTCACAGCATTTGTCTGGTTCAGCAGTCACAGATTTTTCTGTGA
>CAKMZU010000058.1:0-1819 GCA_929200485.1 uncultured Gammaproteobacteria bacterium
TCTTTTGGCCTTACCAACTTCAGATTGCAGAGTTTAAACCGGTCGGGCCAGATTAAATCACCACTAGGCTGTCTTTCATACACTTTTTGCTCCAGAATATTTTTATTATGGCTCGCCATTCCTATATATATAATCGAACATAGCCTTTCAGCCCCTTTCTTGAATACACCGACAACATTAACTTCAACTTTTGATTCTCCTTGAAAATCAACTACACGAACAAGATATTTAGTGGCATCACGGGTCTTTATTGAAATGACTTTTTCATCTGGTATCGCAACAAAAATTGACATTACCTGATGGCTAAAAAAACAGGCTAAAAATATAGATAAACAGATCAATGATTTCATAACTTCATTGCCACATTTTTTCGTTCAATCAACGTTAATTTAGACTTTGATTAATTTAAAAGTTCTTCCACTTGATTCCAAAGGAACATAACGAAACCAGAATGGAAAGCCTACATAAATTTCATGTGAGTATTTGGTCATCTTGCTTACCGCATGAAATATAATCAAAAAAAATAAAGCAAGAAATTTTATCGCGCAGAAGAATTGAATTTACCCCAATGCCTTCTAGATTTACTCATACCTATGAAAGAAAAATCTAGAAACGCATTGCGTATGAAAAAAACAAATAAGGGTACTTTTGAATCAATCCTATCCTTCAGCTCTGTTGCTTTAATCACCTTGCTGTTATCAGGTTGTTTCGAAATAAATCTTAAAGACAATGATGCATTGGAAAGCTCTATTGAGTCTCTCGATGGACAAATTGAATATACCGGTGACACCGAAGAGAACCTCAACGCTAGCCACGATGATATCGGGATAGAAGAAGAAACCACAGACTCCAGTTACGAAGATGAAGCATCTTATCATGATGATAAATATTGTGGTGAGCATTCTAAAAAACATGGCCATCATAAATATTCTAATAAACGCTCCTATCTAATTGATTTCTCATACAACCCCTCATTGATTGAAGAAAAGACTAGCAGCTTATCCGATTGGATTAAGACAATGTATTACGGCTATGAAGAAGATGATGAGGAACATCAGAATGAGGTTGCTCAAGAAGAAACTCCTGACGCGCCTAATGAAGAGGAAGAACCTTCGGAAGATACCGATGAAAATCCAGAGGAAGTCACCAACACCAATGACAATACAGACAATGGCTTTGAAACACCGCCAGAACCCATTGATTCACGTTTCCCTGATCAATACGACTGCAGCACGTCAGTCATATTGATGGCTGAATCCATGAGCACCGCAATATTTGAAACCCTTTGTGACTCATTAAATGAAAAAGCCACGCTATTTCACGATCGAATGCAAACCAACTATCAGGTAGTCGATGATGACTACAACGATAAAGTAGAAATTCGTATATTTAATTCGTATGCCAGTTATGTTGACAAAATCAAGGACGTATCCGGCTTGGACTACAGTACCAGTGGCGGCTTTTTCTACGAAGGTAACCCGATGCTCGAAGGTAACGTGGCCAAAATTTATGTTTTCGAAAAAAGCCTCTCAAACGGTGTCTGGAATCTGGAGCATGAATTTATTCATTACCTCAACGGTAGATATATCAAATACGGCGGGGTCAGCACAAAAGCCAATTATCTGTTCTGGGAAGAAGGCATTGCTGAATATTTTGCCAACCCTGAAGGTGATGGCGATACCCAGTTTGCATTAATTAATCCATTCACCATTGCTGAGGTACTCAGCATTGATATTAATGATGGCCAAACTCAAATCTACGGCTGGAGCTATTGGTTAATGCGCTACTTGATTGAAGAACAATCAGATACAACATACAC
>CAKMZU010000058.1:1829-13485 GCA_929200485.1 uncultured Gammaproteobacteria bacterium
ACATACACCTTAAGCTACTACTTACAACAAGGGCAGTTCGAAGAGTATGAAACCTTGCTTGAAGAAATAAGCCTGGATTTTGAAGACAATTTCCAGCAGTGGCTTGAGCAGTTTGAATAGGCCATAAAATTTCTATCGGCCATAGACACTGACTGATTACCCCCTGATAAAAGCAGGGCAGCTGATCAGTCTTAATTGCTATCGACTCGATCAAGGTTCAATAATAACATTTCTGTGAATACCCCCCTTTCCATGACTTGCTGAATCGCTATAATACGCGTTTCTAACACACTCCCGCATATCCAAAACCTTTTCCATGAGTACCACTCCCCATGAGTAATAATAAAGTCGGTTTTATTTCCCTAGGCTGCCCTAAAGCCCTCGTTGACTCTGAGCGCATCCTGACCGAGCTTAAACGGGACGGTTACGAGATTGTTAACAATTATCAGCAATCCGATCTTGTTATCGTTAACACCTGCGGGTTTATTGATGATGCCAAAAAAGAATCCCTAGAAACCATTCAAGAAGCCATGAATGAAAATGGCAAAGTCATTGTCACAGGCTGCATGGGTAAAGGTAAAGATGCTGAAACCATCAAGGAACTCAACCCAGATATTTTAGCAGTGACTGCGCCTCAAGCTTACGAGGCCGTTATGGATGTGGTGCACACCAACATTCCGCCCAAGCGTGAGCACAACCCATTGGTCGATCTTGTGCCGCCACAGGGAGTAAAGCTCACACCAAGACATTATTCTTATCTTAAAATATCCGAAGGCTGCAACCACAGCTGTAGCTTTTGCATCATCCCTGATATGCGAGGCAAACTGGTTAGCCGCCCCGTTGAAAGCGTGCTCGAAGAAGCTCAGCGTCTAAAAGATTCAGGTACAAAAGAATTATTAGTTATTTCTCAAGATACCAGTGCTTACGGGGTTGATCGAAAATACCAGACGGGATTTTTTAATGGGCGCCCTACCAAGACAAAAATTGACGCGCTAAGTGAAGCTTTGGGTGAATTGGATATCTGGGTACGCTTACATTATGTCTACCCCTACCCTAATGTTGATAATCTAATGCCTCTAATGCAATCAGGCCATATACTGCCTTACTTGGATATTCCTTTTCAGCATGCCAGCCCCAGTATTTTAAAAGCGATGAAACGCCCTGCGCACGCAGAAAACACCTTGGCACGAATCCATAAATGGCGACAGGAAGTTCCAGATATAACCCTTAGATCCACTTTTGTTGTTGGATTTCCAGGTGAAACCGAAGACGACTTTACTCAACTACTCGACTGGTTAGAAGAAGCGCAGCTTGATCGGGTGGGATGCTTTACCTATAGCCCAGTTGATGGTGCCAAGGCGAATGACTTGCCCAACCATGTTCCGGAAGAAATCAAACAGGAACGTCACGCACGCTTTATGGAAGCCCAGCAAAAAATCAGCACGAAAAAACTCGCCGCAAAAGCTGGCCAAACCATGCAAGTACTTGTTGATGAAGTTGATGGCGAAGGCATTGTCGCCCGCACCAAAGGGGACGCGCCTGAAATTGATGGGTTGGTGTATATTAATGATTACCATGATGCCAAACCCGGCGATTTCCTTGATGTAACTATCACCCACTCAGACGAATATGACCTCTGGGCAGAGCCCAAGGCAAATTCTTAAGAGACAAACACATAGAGAACCCCAGTAGAGAAATTTCATGACCATCGACCAACTGATTGAACAAGTAAAAACTGCACCCGACACCGTAGAATTCAAATCTGTTATTGAGACCATAGAGCAAAACTATCAATTCGCCCCCACTGCATTTAGTAATGGATCGGTTGAAAATACCGCTGATACCAATCAAGGCTCTTGTAAGATCTTTGCCTTTGCCAAACTCAATGGTTTAACACAAGAGCAAACCCTGCCGCTTTTTGGGCAATTCTATTTTGACGACGTACTCAAACACCCAGAAGCTGAAAACCATGCCAACATTCGTGAATTTATGAAAACAGGATGGAATGGTGTTAGTTTCAAAGGAACACCCCTAACGAAAAACTAACCATAGTTGAACTTTACTCCTCAATACAAGCTCTTAATATTTAAGTACAAGTTGAGGTGTTATCTATGTTTAGAATTTCAATGTTTATTTTATCTTCGCTACTAATTTTTTCTCATCAGAGCCAATCTACACCAAAAAGAAGCCACTTAAATCACACCAGTTTAACGGTAAAGGCTATGGATGGACTAATCTCCCCTCAATTTTGATGCCTCTTTTTAGTGATAAGCGGAAAAGTCATAATCAACGACTTACAAAGCAAGATGAGCGAGATATCAGGCATGCTTTACTAGACAAAATCCCAGCCCATGAATCTTATTCAAAAAAAGACATGCACACTTATCTACTCGTGTTAACTAATTTTATTAACAAAAAAATACCGGGACAGAAAACGACCCCAGGGTTAAAGAAAAATGGCGTCTTTGACGTTCAGCGTTTCAAAAAAGATCTGAATGAGTTTGAACTCGCTACGATTTTGCAAAACCCGGGCATACTCTCCACCCTAAGTAGTTATCCCGAGTCAGATATGGAACTAAGATTGATGAGAGGAGACTTTAAAAAAGGTAATGCCTTAAAAATTCAACAAAAAAATACATCTCAAAACCCACCCAAAGAAAAGCATGATGGGGAGGCTTATACAATCCATGATTGGAATAACATACTCAAACAGTCTTTCCAGCATTCCCCAAAGAAGCTTAAAACAAAACACGTTCGATATTAGTATAGTGAAGATTCGACCATTGAGAATCATAAAGACATGCACAGCCAAAGGGGAAAAATTAGCTTCCCCTGCAAGGCATACATGAACAGTTTTGACGTTGAGTTGTCTTTAATTAGAAATCAAAATCCGCCCAAATTGGCGCATGATCTGATGGCTTTTCCAAGCCGCGGATCGAATAACTGATATCTGCCGACTGGCAGGATTTGAGCAATGGCTCATTGACAAGAATATGATCAATACGTAATCCACGTTTAGGATCATCGTTAAAACCCTTGGAGCGATAATCAAACCAACTGAATTTATCCATGGATTCAGGGTAAAAATGACGATAGGTATCTTTAAGCCCAGTCGCCATCAAGTTATCATACCATTCACGTTCTTCAGGCAAGAATGAACACTTGCCTTGCTGTAACCATCGCTTACGATTATTTTCACCAATACCTATATCAAAATCGGTTGGAGAAATATTCATATCGCCCATCACTAATAGGCCGTCCGAATCCTTTTTAATCTCTTCAAGATAATTAATCAGATCTTTGTAGAATTTTTCTTTCGCAGGGAATTTTGTCTCATGCTTGCGACTTTCCCCCTGCGGGAAATAGCCATTTAACACATCAATCTTTTTGCCATTAATGTCATATCGCGCATGAATTAATCGACGTTGCGCATCTTCAGCATCTGAGGGAAAGCCCTTTTGAACAAATTCAGGCGGCTTCTTTGACGCTAAAGCCACACCATAATGACCTTTCTGACCAAAAATCTCAAAATGCCAATCAAGATGGGCCAGATCATCAAATGGAAACTGGTCGTCATGCACTTTAATTTCCTGAAAGCCGATAATGTCTGGGTCTAACTCAGCTTTTAGCGCATCCAACTGATGAAATCGGGCTCGAATCCCATTGATATTAAAACTGACAACTCTAACCACAAAAAGACTCTCTATCGACAAAAAAACTATGGTAACAGTTATCGGGTACTAGGTGTCAATATAGATTCGCAATGATAATAGTCCCATTTTTGAGCGTTATTTTACTGATTTTAGACAGCGATTGTGGTTAAATGCGCGCCTCAAATCTACAGTAAGAAACGATTCTATTAGCGAGGTAAGGTTTGTCTTCGATTTTTTTCAGTGATACCTCAAAGGATTTTATCAAACGCCATATTGGTTCAAGCCCTGTGCAAACGGCCGAAATGCTGCAGCAGCTAGGTGTCTCTTCAGTTAATGAACTCATCAACGAAACTGTGCCTGCGGGTATTCAGCTCAATCAACCCTTACCCATTGACAAAGACACTCTTTCAGAACAAGCGTTCTTAAAGCAGGCAAAAAGCTATGCTTTGCAAAACAAACTTCACGATTGCTATTTAGGCATGGGGTTTTATCCAACACACACCCCTAGCGTTATTTTACGAAACATTTTTGAAAACCCCAGCTGGTACACCGCCTACACCCCCTACCAGCCTGAAATTGCACAAGGCCGACTGGAAGCCCTGACCAATTTCCAGCAAATGGTAATGGATTTAACCCAAATGCCTTTGGCGAATGCTTCCCTTTTGGATGAGGCAACAGCCGCTGCCGAAGCCATGGCAATGAGTCAGCGCATTGTTAAGAAAAACAAAAGCTTACATTATTTTGTTGATCAATATTGTCACCCGCAAACGATCAATGTAATTAAAACGCGCGCAGAACATTTTGGTTTTAATCTGATTATTGGTGACATCAACAAGGAACTTAATGAACATGAGATTTTCGGGGCATTAATTCAATATCCAGATACCTTGGGTACCGTTAATGACCTGTCGCCCATTATCGAATCTATCCATCAAAAAAACGCCATTGCGACCGTAGCCACTGACCTCTTAAGTCTATGTTTACTCAAAGCACCGGGTGAGATGGGTGCAGATATTGTTGTCGGCAATAGCCAACGCTTTGGCGTCCCTATGGGCTATGGTGGACCACATGCCGCATTTTTTGCCTGCTCTGAAGCGCATAAACGAGCGATGCCTGGAAGAATTATCGGTTTATCAAAAGACAGCCAGAAAAAACCGGCTTATCGCATGGCCATGCAAACACGTGAGCAACACATTCGCCGAGAAAAGGCGACCAGTAACATCTGTACCTCACAAGCACTATTAGCCATCATGGCAAGTTTTTATGCGATTTATCATGGTGCATCCGGTCTCAAGGCAATCGCCACGCGTATTCATAACACAACGCAATTCTTGGCCAGAGCACTTGAAGAAATTGGTTTTGAGGTCGTTAACACCAGCTACTTCGATACAATTTCAATCAAAACCGAGCAGGCACCATCCATCCATCAAAAAGCCTTGTCTCAACAGGTCAACCTACGATTAATTGATGATCAGCACATCGGGATTAGTTTGCATGAGTGCCTCGATGAACAAGCGTTTATTAAATTATTACGCGTATTTGGCATAGAAGAAACCGCCTTTGAGTCGTCCACCACCATTGCCATTCCAGAGAATTTACAGCGCTCAACCGAGTTTTTAACGCACCCTGTTTTTAATCAATATCAGAGTGAAACAGAATTGATGCGCTATATGCGACGACTTGAAAATAAAGATGTTGCTCTGAATCACTCCATGATTTCCCTAGGGTCCTGTACCATGAAATTAAATGCAGCGACTGAAATGCTGCCTGTTTCCTGGCCCGAATTTGCCCATCTTCACCCATATGTCCCTAAAGACCAAGCTGCAGGCTACCAAGCCATATTTAATGAGCTCATCGAGATGCTTAAAGCCGTTACTGGCTATGATGCCATTTCACTTCAGCCTAACGCAGGTTCACAAGGAGAATACGCAGGGCTTCTTGCGATTAAATCCTATTTTGAGAGCAAAAACGAAAGCCACCGCAATATTTGCCTCATCCCCTCTTCTGCTCACGGAACAAATCCGGCAAGCGCTGCGATGGCAGGGATGAAAGTTGTCATTATCAATTGTGATTCTGAAGGCAATGTGGATATTGACGATCTTAAGCAAAAAGTCGCCCTCTATCAGGAGAATATCGCATGCTTGATGGTGACTTACCCTTCGACCCACGGGGTATTTGAAGAAGGCATTCAAGACATCTGCGAGTTAATTCATGAGGCTGGCGGCCAGGTGTATGTTGATGGTGCCAACATGAACGCCCTTGTTGGCATTGCTGCCCCTGGCAAATTTGGCGCAGATGTCTCTCACTTGAACCTGCATAAAACCTTTGCAATTCCCCATGGTGGTGGTGGCCCAGGTATGGGACCTATTGGTGTAAAAAGCCACCTTGCACCATTTTTACCGGGCAATCCAACAAACACCGCTGAAAAAACGTCGATTTCAGCAACAGAGTACGGTAGTGCAAGTATTTTGCTGATTTCATGGGCCTACTTATCGCTTTTAGGTAAGGAAGGATTAAAACAATCAACGGAAATGGCCATTGTTCAAGCAAACTATATTGCTCATCGCTTAAAGCCTTATTACCCGATTCTTTATTCTGGCATCCATGGTCGAGTCGCCCATGAGTGTTTAATTGATATTCGAAGTATTAAATCCCTTTCAGGAATTTCTGAAGAAGATATCGCCAAGCGACTGGTAGATTTTGGGTTTCACGCCCCGACCATGTCCTTTCCTGTTGCTGGCACTTTGATGATTGAACCAACGGAAAGTGAATCAAAGGCCGAAATTGACCGTTTTTGCGATAGTATGATCCAGATACATCAAGAAATTAAAAAAGTCACTGATGGGTTTTGGCCCCTTGAGAACAACCCTTTGGTGAACGCACCCCACACTCACGAACGACTGACGGCTAATGACTGGCCCCACCCTTATACCCGTGAAGAAGCTGCTTATCCTCTAAGCTTTGTTAAAGCAAATAAATATTGGCCACCTGTTGGTCGAGTGGATAATGTCTACGGGGATAGAAACCTTTTTTGTGCCTGCCCGCCTATTGAAAACTACTAACAATAATAAAGCGTTACTGTGTTCCCGCTCTTAGCGGGAATGCCAGCTTATTCATTGTTATAGCTTAATCAAAAAATCCCGATATTAACCAATTATTATCCGTCTATTCTATGATTTAGGCACTCATTTGTGTCGCTCAGGAACTTAATCGTTTTCTTCTCATCAAAAACGATTAATTTTTATATTATTAGGTTCAATGAATGGCTTATCGGGTTGCAATCAATGGCTACGGTCGAATTGGCAGAAATATTTTACGCGCGTTCTATGATAAAAAAGAAGCTAACGACATAGAAATCATAGCCATTAATGACCTTGCCCCCGCGGATATTAATGCGCATTTAACGCAATATGACTCCATTCATGGTGTCTTCACAAAAAACGTATCTGCCGAAGGGGGTTTCTTAACAATTGAAGGCGATAAGATTCAACTTTTTCAGGAATCCAACCCTGCTGATTTACCTTGGAAGGACCTCAATATTGATCTTGTATTAGAATGTTCAGGGCAATTTTTAACCAAAGAGCTCGCTTCTTTGCATATTCACGCTGGCGCTAAGAAAGTACTTCTTTCTGCGCCATCCAATGATGCCGATGCCATGGTTGTTTATGGCGTTAATCATGAGATCCTTACCGGATCGGATAACATCATTTCAAACGCCTCATGCACCACCAATTGCCTTGCGCCTCTGGCAAAGGTACTACATGAAAGTATTGGCATAGAGCAAGGTATGATGACAACCATACACGCCTACACCAACGACCAAACCAACCACGATAGCTTCCACTACGATCTTTATCGTGCCAGAGCCTGTGCATTATCGATGATTCCAACAAAAACAGGGGCTGCGTCTGCCGTTGGCAAGGTGTTACCAGAATTAAACGGGAAACTTGATGGTATGGCGGTGAGAATCCCTAGTGCCAATGTCTCGCTAGTCGATCTGCAATTTCGAGCACTTAAATCAACCTCTGTTGCAGAAGTAAACGACCTGATTAAAATAGCCGCCGAAGACGACATGCACTCTGTTCTAGCCTACTCCGACAAACCTCTGGTTTCTGTCGATTTTAACCATACCTCAGCCTCTTGTCACTTTGACGCAAAGCAAACGATGGTCAATGATCAATGGGTCAAGGTCATGGCTTGGTATGATAACGAATGGGGGTTTGCCTGCCGGATGCTTGATGTTGCAAACTACCTAAACAAGCATATATAAGCTGTAAAGACATTCCCTCAATTAAGACTTGTGATAAGGTCGGCTAACGTAGGTAACCAATATTAACATCCCACCAATGTCTTTCAAGATGCACAATATGGTGTGGATCAGATACGATCTTTATATATGGATTTTGTCCAGCGGGTTTATACCAACGAACGCCAGCTGAAATATTTGGGTCATCTATTTTTTCAATATGAAAATATTGACTACTGTGTCGCCAGCCACAATAACTAAACACTCCATTTTTATAATTAATACGGAATCTCGCCTTACCCCCAGGCCACACTCTGCCATCCTCTGGTCTCGTTGAACTAATACAATAATCATCACTGGTTTTTTTAACTATATACTCATACCCCATATACTTTTTTGTATCGTTTTCGCCAATGAAATAAAGATCAACCTCAGCAGTGAAACAATACCCTATACTCATTGCCACCAATAAACCTACAGTGCGCAATACTCGGCTCATAACAACCATATCTTATTCCTCATTTGAGTAAATATTAGTGTGAGTAACTTTTAAACTGCAACCTCTTAACGGCTTGATACGATCTACTGCAATGATTAATGAGCACTACTTACGAGGATAGCCAATATAGATAGAGTGCTCACTATTGACATGCACTATGCCATGGGGGTCGTCTTTGACATTAATATGAGCACTTTTCAGAGCACCAGCCGGCTTATACCATTGAAAACTTGCTGCAATATTTGGATCATCATATTTTTGTACGTGAAAAAGCTGACTACTATGCCGCCAGCCACAATAGCTAAAGGCACCGGACTTAAAATCAATGGTGAATGTCACTCCAGTTCCGGGGTTCAGAATGCCATCTTTGGGAGAAGTGGAGCTAACACAATAATTATCACTGGTTACTTCAACTTTGTAGTTGTATCCCATATACTTTTTTGTATCAATCTCTCCTCTTAATACAACCTTTGTGCTACTACTGAAACAATACCCTATAGTTACAACTAACAATATTACTAAAGCGCGAAGCAGTCGAGTGATAAAAACCATCGTTTATTCCTCTTTTAGGGCTTAAAAGGTAGGTATTTTCAGAAAAATAACAACCTTAACAATCAGTAGAAAAAACAGCAAAATACGAGAAAGTTGAGTCATCCTGATAATGGTTTCATTCAAGTTTGACTGATATTTTCAGCCAATCCTAAGAAGCAAACTGATCACTGATAACAAAAAATTCACATGCTTCACATACTCTTTTATTGCTAAAACATTTGAGTAATTAATAAGGTACTAAATCTTATCGTAGATATAAGCTTCTACCTTTCTCATGACTGATGTAACGATCACCATATTAGAGAAATTGATAGAGTCTAATCTTCAGTCTTTGGCCTAGGAACGCCAATGACAATAGGATGACCTGGGTGCTTGTGAACAATACCATGGGTGTCATGTTCAATATTAATATGCGGGGTTTTTCCAGCCTTCTTAAGCCACTGGACATCTGCCGAAATACTTGGATCATCATATTTTTCAATATGAAACCATTGATAACTAGACCGCCAACCACAATAGCTAAAAGCCCCAGATTTTTCATCCAAGTCAAATGTCACTCCAGTTCCTGGCGTTATAATGCCACTTGATGGCTCTGTCCAATTCATACAATGATCATTTTTCTTTTCAATTTTGTAGGAATACCCCATAAATGACTTTGTATCTCCGCCAATGAAATGCAGATTAAAACTAGTCGCAAAGCAGTATCCTAGCGTTAGTGATATCAATGAAGCGATACAAACAAAAAAACGTGTCATGGCTACCATAATTTTTCCTCATCTAACCAATTTTTTTCCATTCAATAAACATCATTAGTATTTGAAAAAGGATATCTTTATACAGCCTCCTTACTATTGAAAAGATCATTGATAATTTAAACTGATCTGTTTTCAAAATATTTCTATCAAAAACTATAGGACTACACTGCATTAACGGGGATAGCCAATTTTAACCCCCCATTGACTGTAAGGATGCACTATATTGTGAG
This sequence comes from uncultured Gammaproteobacteria bacterium, assembly GCA_929200485.1. Taxonomy (GTDB): domain Bacteria; phylum Pseudomonadota; class Gammaproteobacteria; order Pseudomonadales; family DT-91; genus CAKMZU01. The sequence continues at coordinate 11,765 of CAKMZU010000058.1, forward strand.
GATCATATTCGATCTTAATATGTGGGTCTTTCCCAGCGGGCTTATACCATCGAGCTTTGGCTGAGATATTTGGATCATCATATTTCTCGATGTGAAAAAGCTGACTACTATGCCGCCAGCCACAATAGGAAAATGCCCCTGATTTATAATCAAGATGGAATCTCACGCCAGTTCCAGGCCCAATAATACCTTCATCTGGCGCGACGGAATCCATGCAATAATCATCACTGGTTTTTTCGACTCTATAACTATACCCCATATACTTTTTTGTATCTTCTTCACCAGAAAATTCAAGACTCGTATTACGTGAGAAGCAATACCCTGTACTCGTTATTACTATCATTACACTCAAAATGCGGAAAAGTTTAGCATTCATATTCATACCTTCTTCCTCTTTTGAAAATAGTTCTACTTTATGTACTTTAAAAGTACGTTTGCAGTATTTAATATTTAAATAAACAACGCATTAGTTACTCCCATATATTCATTTTATTCCACAAACGCTCTCGTTCATTTTCATACTATTTTTCAACCAAAGAATAATAATGACGCCGTTATGCATAATGCCAAAATCCATTTAGTAAACCCATTTAGTAAACCCAACATAATCAACTATCGAGGATAGCCAACATGGATTAAGTGTTGACTGCTAACATGCACTATTCCATGAGAATCGTTTGTGACTTTAATTGCGGACACTTCCTTTTGGTTTGTACCACTGGAATGTAGCCTCAACTATTAGGGTCATCATATTTATGTACGGGAAATATTGATGACTATTACGCTAGCCGCAATCACTAAACGCACCACCTTTATCATGCACATCAAATGACACATCGGTTCCAGGTGTTAAAATGCCATTTCGGGGAGCTACTGAGTTAATACAGTAATCATCACTGGGCTTTTAAATACTATTAGTAACTTTGATAAAAATTAAGCGTACAAAGTTCAAAAAATATATAAGGAAAATTGTTTTTGACTCTCAGCGATTGAACCTGAGAGCCAAAAGAGAAGAATAAATAAGAGGGATTTAGGAGGGAGGCAAGGTAACATTCAATTCAAGAACAGAACAGCTATCATTACTATCCAGTTGAACATTCACTTGTTCTTGATTAACGTTCACATACTTTTTAATCACTTCAAGTATTTCCTGCTGCAACTGCGGCAAATAATCTGGCTGCGTGCGTTTATTTCGTTCATGTGCAACAATAATTTGCAAGCGCTCTTTAGCAACAGATGCTGTATTTTTGTTTTCTTTTCTAAAGTAATCAAAGAAGCTCACGCCGTTGCTCCTAATAATCGTTGGAAGAAGCCTTTTTTCTGGGGATCAAGAAAGCGGTGCTCAATATCCTCTCCTAATAATCGGCCTATGGCATCCATATAAGCCAAACCTGCAGCGGCCTGTTGATCAAACACAACCGGCATCCCCTGGTTTGACGCTTTTAAAACGGCTTCAGATTCAGGGATCACACCCAATAGAGGGATAGCAAGAATATCCTGAACATCAGAAACACTCAGCATTTCACCTTCTTTAACTCGCTTTGGACTATAACGGGTTAACAGCAAATGCTCCTTAACGGGTTCTTCACCTGATTCTGCACGCTTTGATTTACTCTGCAAGATACCAAGGATTCGATCAGAATCACGAACGGAGGAAACCTCGGGGTTAGTCACCACAACGGCTTCATCAGCAAAATACAACGCCATTTGTGCCCCTTTTT
>CAKMZU010000059.1:0-4331 GCA_929200485.1 uncultured Gammaproteobacteria bacterium
GGCCAGGATAAGGAGAGGATCAAAAGGATACAGGAAGCAGGCTCGAAGTCACCATTGGATGGAGCTTATCAATGGCTTAAGAATGATTATAAGAGGTTGAATGAGCTCGACGGAAAAACACTGGATTTAAATGAAAAATTTGAGCAATTAAATAAAGCAGTTCAAGGGTTGGCTGAAAAAGTCGACACTCAAAATCGCTTAAGTTTATTGGGCGGTAGTGGCGATTCATATTTTTCTACAGATTCACCCAGCTCTACATATTCAGATGTTTCGACTGCTAAGCCTCAACCAGTTATAAATACCATGGCACCTCTGAAGATTGATGCTCAAAGCACTTGCATTTCTTGTCGAGCCGAACTATTTAGAAATAAACATGAGTTTGCTGAAATTCTAGGGGGAGAGATAGGAAAATTAACAGCCGATATAAATGGATTTCAGGAACAACTGAATAAACTGAATAAGAGTTTGGACTCGCTAAAAATAGATAAGGGGCAGAGGAAGGCTAAAGGGGGAGAATTTTCAAATCGGCTTGGATTATTGGAAGGTGAATTTAAGAGGTTTGGAAAAGTCATGAATGACAGGTTTTCAGAGTTAGGCAATAAAATTAATGAACTTCCAAAGGAAAAAGATACGCTCGATTACGTTAACCTTAAATTAGCAGTTTCTCAAAGTGATTCTCAGAAGGCTATTTCTAAAAAATATGAAGATAAGTTTTCAGAGTTTTGGGTAGAAATAGACAAGCTTACTGAAAGGATAAAAAAACTAGAAAAATCTCAGGAATTTAATCAAGAATTAGAAGAAAAGAACAAGTTTAAGACACTTCCGCAAAGAGTGAGAAGGCTCGAAGATAAAGGCGAAACGCACGAAGGGAGAATCGCTAAAATCGAAATACAGACTAAGCAGATAGAAAGACAACAATCCCAATCGGTTATTAGTCAGGTGCTTTCGTACTTTTGTATATGGAGGTCTGCAGCCGAAAATAAAAAGATGAAACCTAAATCTCAGTGAATCAGGTTTTTCCAGTCTTTAAGTAAATGGATAAAAGCACCAAGGCTGCATTCCCTTTCAAGGGGGTTAGCCACATCCATTTTGTTATCGGTCACTTCGTTTGGGGCGTCTAAGGTGCTTAAGCCGATAATTTTTGCGGTTTTTTGTGTTAGCTGAAGATAATAACTATTTCGGCTGATTTGATAATCATCAATCTGACCTGAGTGAATTTTCTCTACAAAACCTATCAGTGTTTCCAAATCTTTGTAATCATTCACGCTGTAGTTATTTTTGAGCCAATAAGCGAAAAGTTGCTTGTCGTCTTCAAAGTTGAACTGTATTTCACCTTGAGCGTTTTTATAAAACTGGTACTTTATTTTGGTGTCTGTGTGCATAAAATCACCTTTCGATTCCTGAGTGCTATCTTATTTGAAATCTACCGGATTGAACAAGTCTTTATCCTTTATGGTCAAATAAAATAAGCGTAAAAGAAAAGTTGGTTAAATTTTCAGCTACACTTGAGAACAGCCTTGATCACCAAGAATGAGCCGATGCGTTACTATCAAAATATGAAAAACTCACGCAAATTGATAAAGATTAACCTTTTGGGACTAGTCTTTATTTTTTTATCGGGTTCACTATCAGCATCGGCAAGCGAATTTGCTTTTTATCGAGAAAAGCTGCCTAAAACAGCCGAAGTGAGCTTTTTAGTCGCAGAGCCTAATGCTTTGCGGCCAATCATGTTTCATGATATCGATAGCCTGAAGCCGCCAGCGAGTACGCTGAAAATGGTCACCGCATTGGCAATCAGGCTAACCTATAGTGAAACTTATACCTTTGTCACTAAGCTTGAAGCGCTAGGTGATAGCGTGGTTATCCGTTTTGGAGGTGACCCATATCTTAAAGAAAATGATTTATTGGCCATGCTATTGGCTTACAAAAATCGTTTCGGTTCAAAAATTCGTGGTGATTTATTGCTGGATGCCTCAGTGATGGATGGTCACCCCTATGCTGAAGGCATTGCGTGGGAGAACTTAAGTGCATGCTATAGTGCGCCATCAAGCGGCTTAACACTGAATGAAAATTGTGTTCAGGGGCAATTAAATTCCCATTTTTCTCATGGTAAGGTGGCAAAGGTTCAGCTGCCGGCAGATCAATCGTTAAAGGTCGAAAGTACCGTTCAGATTGTGACAAAAGATCATAGAGACAAAACGGATTGTTCGCTGGATGCCTCACTGGCGTCCGATAATCATTATCTGGTTTCAGGTTGTACTTTAAAAACAGACAGACCGTTACCCCTTCGTTTTGCTATACAAAACCCAGAGCGATATGTGAAAGCGCGGTTAAAGAAATTATTGAAACAGGCGAATATTCAATTAAGTGGCCAGATAAAAGTGAGTAAAACCAAGTCGGGTAAAGTCATTGCGCAGCATGACTCCCCCCCCATTAGAGAAATACTTTCAGATATTCTTTTAAATTCGAATAATCTGGCTTCAGATATGATGCTGAAAATGCTCGGCAACCATTATTTTCAAACCTCAGGTAACTTCGTCAATGGAGCCAAAGCTGTTAAAGCGATATTGAAAGAGCGAGCCAATATCGATTTAACGGAAAGTTATATTGTTGATGGGGCTGGGCTTTCGCGAAGCAACCGAGTATCACCGAGACAGTTATATCATGTAATGGCCTATATTCATGCGCATAATGACCAATTGAATCTGCTTGAGATGTTGCCTGTCTCTGGAGTTTCAGGGACGCTACAGTATCGTAAAGGTACAGGGCAAGATGAATTAATTGGTAAGATCCGAGCGAAAACAGGTTATATTTTCTCAACGTATAATCTGGTTGGTTTACTTGAAACGCGATCAGGCAAACCTTTGTTATTCGTTCAGATGGTAACGGATTACCTTCCTTCAGATGAAAGGAATTTGCGTAGAGATGGGAGGGAAACCCGTATAACCGGCTTTGAGAAAACGATATATACGGATTTGTATCGGGAGAAAGCGTCCCTGACGAAATTTATGAAGCCTCAAACGCGCGGATAATATCCTCAACGACTTCAGGTGATGCCAGGGTTGAAACATCACCGATATGTTCGCTATCGCCTTGCGCAATTTTACGTAAGATGCGTCGCATAATTTTACCGGAACGTGTTTTAGGTAAATCATTTACCCAGTGTATCTGGCTAGGTTTTGCAATGGGGCTTATCTCTTTGGAGACTAACACCAATACCTCCGACTTAAGTGCATCACTGCCCTGTTCACCATCAAGCGGCTTAACGAAGGCGACGATTTGTTCGCCTTTGATATCATCAGGTATACCAACAACAGCCGCCTCCGCGATTTTATCATGTTCGACAATGGCGCTTTCAATTTCAGCCGTGCCCAGCCTGTGACCTGAAACGTTTAATACGTCATCAACGCGACCAGTAATCCAATAGTAACCATCTTTATCACGTTTAGCGCCATCGCCTGGGAAATAATAGTCTTGGTAAGGTGCAAGATAGGTTTTTATAAAACGTTCATGGTCGCTAAACAGTGTTCTAAGTTGAGAGGGCCAGTGGGATTTGATGGCAAGTAACCCTTCGGCTTCGCCTTCGAGTTCTTCCCCTTTTTCGTTCAAGATAACAGGCTCTATACCAAAAAATGGTTGGCAAGCAGAGCCTGGTTTTGGTTCTGTTGCTCCGGGTAGGGGCGTCATCAAAATTGAACCCGTTTCAGTTTGCCACCAGGTATCGACAATAGCGCAGTTGGAGAGGCCGACTTTTTCATAGTACCAAACCCAAACTTCAGGATTAATTGGCTCGCCCACACTCCCGAGTATGCGCAGTGTTGCTCTTGAGGTTGAGTTAAGAAAATCATCGCCTGCAGCCATCAGTGCACGTATGGCAGTTGGTGCGGTATAAAAAATAGTCACCTGGTGGCGGTCGACCATTTCCCAGCAGCGAGAGGCGGTAGGGTAGTTAGGAACACCTTCATAAATTAACGTTGTTGCGCCATTAGCCAATGGCCCGTAGACCATATAGCTATGACCGGTAATCCAGCCAACGTCAGCTGTACACCAATAAACATCATCTTCTTGATAGTCGAAAACGTAGTAGAAGCTAACAGCTGAGCCTAATAGGTAGCCTCCTGTGGTATGCAGCACACCTTTGGGTTTGCCTGTTGAGCCGGAAGTGTAGAGTATAAAGAGCGGATCTTCAGAATTCACAGGTGTGATCAAGCAGTCTTGCGGCTGCGACTCAACCAATGCCTGATAACTGACATCTCTTTGGGTCTCCGGAACGGGCTTGTCTGAAAGTTGCAAGGTTAAGCAGGTGTGAACACCAGGGCAGTCTTTAAGTG
>CAKMZU010000059.1:4341-9761 GCA_929200485.1 uncultured Gammaproteobacteria bacterium
TTTAAGTGCTTCGTCTGCATTTTGTTTTAATTGGGAAGTTTTGCCCCCTCTGATTGCTTCATCTGCGGTAATCAAGAGCGAGCAATTCGCATCAATAATCCGCTCTTTGAGTGATTTTGAAGAGAAACCTGCAAAGACAACGCAGTGCACCGCACCAATCCTTGCACAGGCAAGCATTGCAATAATGGCTTCAGGGATCATTGGCAAATAAATACAGACGCGATCGCCTTTATTTATCCCTCGAGCAGTCAATGCGTTGGCGAGTTGGCAAACTTTTATATGTAATTGTTTAAATGAAATGGCTTCTTGGTGTGAGCCATCGTCATTTTCGAATAATAGTGCTGTTTTATCGGCGTTATTTTTCAGATGTCGATCAACACAGTTATAGCAGGCATTTAAGGTTGCCCCTGAGAACCATTCAACGGATTGATGTTGTGTATCTTTTTTAAACACGGCGTCCCAAGGTGATTCCCAGTCTAAAAAGCTTAATGCTTTTTCTGCCCAAAAATCTTCAGGGTGTTTTATCGACTGCTGGTATTCGTGTAAATACTGAGCGCGAGTGAGATGAGTTCGCGATTTAATATGATCTAAAATAGGATGAGGTGAAATATCCATAGTAAGCCTCTACGATTTTATAAAGAAACCTAAAAGACTTTAGAGAGCTGCGCTATGAAAGTAAAGGCTATGAATTAATAATGGCTTAACTTAATGGCTGAAGTTAAGCCATCGGATTAAGCGACCTGAACAGGTATAGTGTCGTTAGTGTGACTTACGCTGTTTTCTGGGGTCATGTAGACGAGTTTAGGCTTAAAGTTCGCTAATTCTGCTTCTTCATATTCAGAGTATGCGCAAATAATCACTCGGTCACCGACATTGGCCAGGTGAGCTGCTGCGCCATTGACAGAGATAATGCCAGAACCTTCTTCGCCGCGAATAGCATAAGTGGTGAAGCGCTCGCCGTTTGCGATATTGTAAATCTGGATTTGTTCGAATTCACGAATACCTGCAAGATCCAATAGGTCACCATCAATGCTGCATGAACCTTCATATTCAAGGACAGCATGCGTGACTCTTGCCTGGTGTAGCTTTGCTTTCAGCATAATGCTTTTCATATTGATCTCCTAATATTGGTCTCTCGCTCTTCGAAGAGGAGAACAGCAACCTTCTGCCTAACTTTTCAGCAGTGTTAAGCAGGGGGCGATTATGCCCGAAAATTATGGGTACATCAATTAACAGGAATGGATGGCTTTGCACGTTCCTGTTAATTAGTGTGCTTACTTCAATGACAATTCGATATTGTCGATTAATCGTGTTTTGCCTAGCATCGCAGCCGCTAGAATGACTAGCTCTTTATCGCTACTTGTTGCAGGCTCCAGGGATTTGCTGTTACATACATTCAGGTAATCAACAACAAACCCCTTATTGTTCAGTGCGTCAATAGCATCCGTTTCAGCTTTTTCATATTCAACGCCTTCAAGAATCTTCTCTTTCATGGCCAGCAGCGTTTGATGCAAAGTCGGCGCAATCATTCTCTCATCAGACGATAAATAATTATTTCGTGAACTCATTGCCAGCCCATCATCTTCACGAACAATGGGGATGCCGACGACCTTTGTCGATATGCACAGGTCCTCTACCATTTTTCGAATCACCGCCAGTTGTTGAAAATCCTTTTCACCGAAAATGCTTATGTCAGCCTGAACGATATTAAAAAGTTTGGCAACAATGGTTGTTATGCCACCGAAAAACTGGGGACGACTGGCACCACAATGCCTGTCACCGAGCTTTGGTACACTCACTTTAGAATGCACTTCTTTACCTTCGGGGTACATGATTTCATCCGTTGGGACAAAAACATGCGCTGCACCCAATTCCTTAAGTGCAAACAGGTCATCATCTAATGTTCTAGGGTAAGTCGATAAGTCTTCATTCGCCCCAAACTGTAATGGATTAACGTAAATGCTAACAATGACGCTATCTGCAAGAGACAATCCTTTTTTTACCAAATCCAGATGGCCTTGATGAAGATTTCCCATGGTCGGGACAAAGGCGGTTGTTTTTCCTGCTTTTTTGATTGTTAATAAATCACTTTGCAGTGATTCAATGGTGTGATGAACCTTCATAGTTGTGATAATTAATCGTTGTTAAATCAAAATTTTATTTTTCTATTACCGCAATTTCGCGCGCGGTCGTCAAATTAAGTTGATCAAATTTCGAGCTTTGCCCTGAATAATCAAACCTAATGCAATAACTACTCAATATGAGCATTCTTGAGCAGGATATTAAGTGCGGCAATAATAAGAAATTGCGCCACTTTGTCAATGGCACCAATTTAAGTAGGTATCTTGATCATCATGCATTAAGACTATTACTTTGTAATGACACGTTCACAGCGATGTTAACTTGCTTGATGATTCGATATTAAAATGGAAATTTACTGCCATCTAAAGTGCTTCCTAGTATTGGATTTTTAGGAGTAAACTTCTTTTTATTCTCTGTAGACTCCGGATCGTCAGCCACAGATAATAGATGTTCCAGCTCGTTTATTGCTTGAGTTGCAGGCGCTTTTTTATTTTCTGGGACAATTTTCTCAGGAATTTGTCTCAATATTTCAATCAATTCCTGGTCACGGTTTCTTTTTGAAAACGAAAGATAAAAGAGCATTTGACGCCAGGCTTTGGCAATAGCCATAATTTTATGTAGTTTAACCTTGTAAGAAAGATTATTCATATCAATGCCTTGCTGAATATTTTGCAGGCTTCTCACGTCCGCAACAATTGACTTGGCGCAGTCTACAGCCATTTGCCCACCTTTATCTTCTGTTTTTTTCTGCAAGCCAAGATTAATCATATTCGATGCAAGATTGTGCGTTGTAATGATCTGTTGGTTTTCTAATATGCAGGCGTTACGGGCAGTATGGTCACCTTCTTTGGGCACATTAACCGAACACTCATTCATCAAGCAAAGTCCTAAATCTTTGTATTTTGAGTGATCAAAATCAGAGTCCAGTCTTAGTTTATCCCTAAGTTTTTTATAATCTAGGCCATAATAACGTGCATAGATTGTATTTGGCATAATTGACGCGGCCTCTCGCGCTGAATCCACGAACGATTTAGAAAATTGACCTTCGAAAATGTCAAAAGCAAGCTCTTTGGTTAAGGGGTAGGTTAAATCGGCCTCTTTGTTGGTATCGTAGAGCGCACTTACAAATTTGTTTGGGAGCGTGGTCTGTGGGAACTTATTCTGTGCAAAGTTAACCAAGCTCTCAGTTCCAGAGATAATGTACATCGGGTCGAGATTTGATAGGGGAACTGGTATAGCCTGCTTTAGTTTATTAATCCATGGCACTTCTTCTGCTTTGATTTGATTTTCTAAATTCAATAATAGGAGGGAGCGCCTTTTTGAAAAAGCCTTTTTTGTATTGATATATAAGGCACCGATACTTGTATCTCCTAGATATTTCCATCGAATACTGTCTAATAATTCATGGGATATCTCTCCTACTTGTTCCAGTGAGCTGAGAGTTCCCTCATTGATATGTTCTTCTAAGTCGAATTGTATTAATGGTTTTAATTTGCGACGAAATGACCTTTCCATTTTTGGAGGAAGGGATGACAATCCAGAGAAAAATTCTTCTTCAACTATATCTTTATGCAGCGAAGCGTCTCTAGGCATCGTCCTCAGCTTACCAATCGCACTATTTAACATCTCTTTATACTTGGAGTGATTTGATGGAGAGGTTGAATTGTTTGGAGGGCTTGAGATATTTTGGTTTTTTTTCTCAATAGCGTTGACGAAACCTTCTATTTTGGATCGAGAATTATTTAAATCCAACGGCTGGATGTGAATTTCCTCTTTTAAATATTTGAGGTACCCTTTTAGAAAAGCAATCAAGAACCCGTTCATTCCGGATCTTTTTTTAGCTAGTTTATTTTTTTTCTGTTCTTCATTTAATTCCGGGATGTCTTTGAGGTTCGTAATCGCTTCTTCTAATTGATCGATATATGAGTATCTGTTCGAAGAGTTGATCTCATCAGGTGCTATTATGTTGGTATTAGGAGTGCTGGACCATTTGCGTGTAGAGTCTAAAAAGTCAAGGGCACCTCTATTTTTCTTATTAATTTTTTCGATGTCTTCCATTAATTGTTTCTTTTGAGGAGGTGGTGTTATTTTTTCCTGATCTTTCATTGTTATATAACCCTGACGTTCCTCAAGCTTATCGAGAACAGCGCCTGTGGATGATATGCTAAAGCTGTGGTTAGCCTCTGTAATTGGATCATCTATAATCTCAGGGAAGAATCTTATTTCAGTCATCCATGGCTTTATCTCCGTCATTATATCAATTGCTGCTTCTTTATTTAGCAATAAAATACTGGGTATGGCTGCTTCTTCGGCGCAGGTGATTTTGTATTTTTTTGTATTAATAGCGTCTAGCAGCGTATTTATCCCTTCGTCACTGGTGAGAAAATATTCGTTGATTTTACAGCGAATTTGTTCGGGGGGCGCATTGGGAATTTCAGAGCCTATCTTGTCCCATATTGATTTTTCAAATGGTGTTAAATCACCACCAGCTAGATACTCGTTTGTTGCAAATCCACCTTTCAGCACTTTTGGCGTTATCCATAGAGGTGTGTTTTTGTAGGGTTGGCGGCTGCCAATGTCTACTTTCCCATCGTTGATATAGGCTGAAAGTTTTGTGAAAAGACCTGTTTTGTATGTATTGTGTTGTGCCTCTGATTTGTGGAGTAAACCTTTGATATACTCGATGTTAATTTGATGGTTTGGTTTACTTAACGGCGGAGGAGTGTCCGGATGTAGGTTATGTCTTCGAAACTTTTGAATTAAGCCGAGATTTTCTTCTTTTTCGTGAATTTTTCTCTTTCTCGGTCGTTTTGGCGTTGAGAAGCCAATGCCCTCGACTTGCAAGTTTTTGCAGAGTCGTTCATGGCACGTTTTATCTTGGTATAGACCTTGCCACTGGCATTCATTGCATTGAAATTTGATATGGTCAATGCTGCTTTTAAGCCTATTTTTTGCTTGGGTGTGCTCTTCATTCTCACTTGGCGACATGGGGCATTCATGGCAGCTAATCCCTTCATCTACACAATTTGAGCAGATTCCATGCACTGGCTCGTTGCATGTTAAAGTATCACCTATATAAGTTTTACAGTAATTACAAGCGCTCGCGATTGTTCTATCAAGATCAGAAAGAATTTCGTGACTGGATGAAACATCAGGGAAGTTAACAGCTATTGAAGGCAATTGGGTGAGGAGTAAAACAAAGAAGAAGCAAACTCTGTACATAACAAGTACAACCGAAAACAATGTTCTGTTATGAGGAGTTTTTTATAAAAAAGTTTTACATGCTATGATTTTTTTTATTTGAGCAACGCCATGAGTAAGAATTAACGGACATGGAG
>CAKMZU010000059.1:9771-11469 GCA_929200485.1 uncultured Gammaproteobacteria bacterium
CGGTAAAGCTGTGATCAATGCCCGGAAATTCTCGGTTTTTTACCGCATGATGGTAGGCTTCAAGTGCCTCTTGAATAGACCCCACTTCTGCCATAAAGTTTTTTGAGAATTTAGGTGGAGAAGGGTAAACCCCTAAAATATCATGCATGACAAGCACTTGCCCAGTTGTGGTGGGTCCTGCTCCTATACCAATGGTGGGAATGCTGATGGCTTCATCAACGGCTTTTGCGGCATTCGTCATAACGCATTCCATTAAAAGCATCTGACAGCCTGCGGATTCCAGTGTTTTGGCATCCTTAACCAGTTGAGCCGCTTGCTCTGGAGTTTTTCCCTGAACTTTATAGCCGCCTTCAATATGAACAGCCTGTGGTAATAACCCAATATGTGCGCAGACTGGAATGCCATTCTCGTGAAGTTTGTCAGTGATTTCAGCCGCCCAGGCTCCGCACTCAATTTTTACCATGTTGGCACCAGCGCGAATTAATTTTTCGGCATTGGTGAGCGCTTTGTCCATGGTTGCAAATGACATAAAAGGCATATCGGCCAGAATAAAACTGGTTTCGTTAGCTCTGGCTACACAGCTTGTGTGGTAGCACATATCATCAACAGTAACCGAAGTCGTGGTTTTATGCCCCTGTAGTACCATCCCAAGTGAATCACCGATCAACAGACATTCGATACCGACCTGGTTCATTAGTCGAGTAAAGGATGCATCATAAGATGTGATGCAGGTGAATGTTTCCCGGTTTTTTTTTCGTTGTTGTAATGTATTGATAGTGACAGTCATAAAGCGGTCTCTGAATGAAAATCAGGATTAAAAAAGTGTCGGCCTGAATGTGTCTTAGCTATTTGATCGATTAATGCAGCAATAATTTCAGGGTCTTCCATAAAGTCGATACTTGATGCATTAACAATTAATAGCGGAGACTCTTCATAATAATGAAAAAAATCACAGTATGCATCATTAACCTGAGTTAGAAACTGGGGATTAATGGATTTTAACTGGGGTAGCGGATGAAGTTCCAGTCGTTGTTGGATGGATATCGTGGGCATTTGTAAATAAATTACCAGGTCGGGTGTGGGTAAGTAGATCCTGGATTGTTCATACACCAGTTTATAGATTTGAAATTCTTCACTCGACAGGAGTTTCTCGGCTAAAAAATGATCTTTTTCAATGATGAAATCAGTGATTTTGGCCTGAGTGTCGGCCTCTTTAAGGCGCCTTTGAAGACTCAAACGCTCAAATAAAAAATACAGATGCGAACCTAACGCATTGGAAGAGGAGTGCTTGAAGAAAGCATCGATAAAGGGGTTTTCTTCAATGTTCTCCAATAGCGTGTGGCCATCAAGATAATGGCTGAGTTTAATGGCTAGCTCGGTTTTTCCACTGCCAAGGGGGCCTTCAACCGCAATGTGCTGAGGTAGGTTTTCTAAAGAAGACGGTTTGAGGGGAGGATTATCTATCGGCGTAGAATCTATCGGCGTAGAATCTATCGGCGTAGAATCTATAGGCGAACTATCCAACGACGCACTATCAAGAGGTGTCCCAGGTTCGTTGCTCATAGAATACCCTCATTAATCTTTCGAGAATAGAACTGAACGTAAAAACCTTTTAACAATGACTACAATAATGAAAAGACAAAAAAACCTAACAACCCATCGTTTAACTTAATGGGCTTGTGTCAATATTCTTGAACC
>CAKMZU010000059.1:11479-13369 GCA_929200485.1 uncultured Gammaproteobacteria bacterium
CTGCTCAATTGTACTCAGGCGATGAAGTTCCTGATCCGCAACATTAGGTAAAAAGTTGCTTATTTTTTCACCATTAGGTAAGGAGAGTTTCTCATCAATATCAAGTAAAGGCAATATCACAAACGCCCTTTCTGTTGCTCTTGGGTGAGGGATTTCCAGACGTTTTGAATAATAAGAAGCGGTGTTGAAAAAAATGATGTCCAAATCCAGGGTTCTTGGTCCCCAGAGGATTATTCGTTCTCTATGATGTTGCAGCTCAACTTGCTGAAGAGCATCCAGAAGTTCAGTTGGCGATAATAAGGTTTCCATTCGGATAACGCCATTTAAGAAATCCTGCTGAGAGGGGCCTATGGCTTCGGATTGATACCAAGAAGAAATACCGGTGACGTTACCTAATCGTTCCAGTGAATTTAGGGCTGAAGTTATTTGTCTGACAGGCGAATCCAGATTGCTGCCAAGCGCAATGTATGCCGTGTTCATTAAGGTTTATCCGGTCGTCGTCTTGGTTTTCTTGGTCGGTGTTGTCGGTTGGGCCTGTCGGGTATTGGGTTTTTTATTTGGTATTCTGTCCAGAATGGGCCAAATTCAGTTGGGATTTCACCGGCTTCTTCTCGAAGTAATAAGAAATCGTATCCAGCTCGAAATCTAGGGTGCGTGATGGTACGCGCTGCTTTTTTAGGCGTTATCTGTGTCAGGCGAAACTGCAATTCCCAAATTTCTCTCATGGCTGTTTGCAGTCGTTTAGGAATATGGGTGATTTGGCCTTGCAATGTTTGCGCTTCAGTTGCTGCCAAGTGAAATGCAGAAAAGAGCGGGACATTTTGAGCGAGGTGACTATCCATCAAGCGTTGAACGCTTGGCCATAAGAATACCGCGTAAATAAATGCGGGAGTGATTGATTTTCCTTGAGATAAGCGCGTATCGGTATTTTTTAAGGCGCAATTTGCAAGTTTTCTCGCTAAGCTTTGTTCGTCAGTTAAGGCTTCATGATCAAACAATAAGTAGGGTAACAGCTCAAATTCACACAGCTGTCGGAACATTCTTTCTCCAAAGCCTGCGTTATAGAGCTTTAATGACTCATCAAATAGCCTGGAAGGCGAGATTTTTTGTAACAAAGGCGCATGTGCCTTCATGCTGTTAATGGTTTCATCATTTAGCTTAAATTGAAGTTTACTAACAAAACGCGCAGCTCTTAGTACTCTAACCGGGTCTTCTTTGAATCGCGTATCGGGATCACCGATTAAACGCAAAGACTTGGACTCTAGATCGTCTATGCCATTGTGGTAGTCATAGATGGCACCTTTGTCAGGGTCAAGATAGAGGGCGTTGACACTGAAATCACGGCGCTCAGCATCTTCTTCCATATTGCCAAAAACATTATCGCGCAACAGCATTCCCTCTTCGCTGATAGCTGACGTTTTGCTCTTTTTCGTAGATTCGGTGGGTGTGTGTTTGCCTCTGAATGTTGTCACTTCGATGATTTCTCTTCCGAAGCGAATATGAACAATCTGGAAGCGCCTACCGATGATTAGCGCATTTTTAAACAATTTGCGAATTTGTTCAGGCGTAGCATCGGTTGCAACATCAAAGTCTTTGGGGTGTTTTTCAAGAAGCAAATCACGTATTGCACCCCCAACAAGGTAAGCTTTGAAATTGGCTTTTTTAAGTCGGCTGATGACCTTTAGTGCATTCGTACTAATGCACTTATCCATCAAAGCTTGTTGTTCTTTGGATTGTAAGTAGGCAATCGCTGGTTTGGAATTCACTATGGTTAGCACGTTGAGAGTTGGGCTTTTAGAATATCTGATAATTATAGGAAGATTGTTAACTTTGTAACAACTAAAGTCAACAGGTGGGTATTTGCGTCTTATGGGTAAGTGGGGTAATCAA
>CAKMZU010000060.1 GCA_929200485.1 uncultured Gammaproteobacteria bacterium
ACTCCGAATACCGCGGAGTACAATCATGGCAGACAGACTGCGGGTGCTAACGTCCGTTGTCGAGAGGGCAACAACCCAGACCGCCAGCTAAGGTCCCTAAACACTATTAAGTGGGAAACGATGTGGGAAGGCTTAGACAGCTAGGAGGTTGGCTTAGAAGCAGCCACCCTTTAAAGAAAGCGTAATAGCTCACTAGTCGAGTCGGCCCGCGCGGAAGATGTAACGGGGCTAAACACTACACCGAAGCTGCGGATGCGTGCTTTGCACGCATGGTAGAGGAGCGTTCTGTAAGCTGATGAAGGCAAACTGAGAAGTTTGTTGGAGGTATCAGAAGTGCGAATGCTGACATGAGTAACGATAAGGGGTGTGAAAAACATCCCCGCCGAAAGACCAAGGTTTCCTGCGCAACGCTAATCGGCGCAGGGTTAGTCGGCCCCTAAGGCGAGGCAGAAATGCGTAGTCGATGGGAAACTGGTTAATATTCCAGTACTTCTATTTATTGCGATGGGGGGACGGAGAAGGTTAGGCCAGCGCGGCGTTGGTTGTCCGCGTTTAAGGTTGTAGGCTGGTGACTTAGGTAAATCCGGGTTGCTAAGGCCGAGAACTGATGACGAAGCATCACTCGTTGATGTGAAGTGGTTGATACCCTGCTTCCAAGAAAAGCCTCTAAGCTTCAGATAAATAGGAACCGTACTCCAAACCGACACAGGTGGTCGGGTAGAGAATACCAAGGCGCTTGAGAGAACTCGGGTGAAGGAACTAGGCAAAATGGTACCGTAACTTCGGGAGAAGGTACGCCGCTGACGGTGAACGCTTCGCGCGGTAAGCTGTTGGTGGTCGAAGTAACCAGGTGGCTGCAACTGTTTATTAAAAACATAGCACTCTGCAAACACGAAAGTGGACGTATAGGGTGTGACGCCTGCCCGGTGCCGGAAGGTTAATTGATGGGGTTAGCACTTGTGCGAAGCTCTTGATCGAAGCCCCGGTAAACGGCGGCCGTAACTATAACGGTCCTAAGGTAGCGAAATTCCTTGTCGGGTAAGTTCCGACCTGCACGAATGGCGTAATGATGGCCACACTGTCTCCACCCGAGACTCAGTGAAATTGAAATCGCTGTTAAGATGCAGTGTACCCGCGGCTAGACGGAAAGACCCCGTGAACCTTTACTATAGCTTCACAGTGGACTTTGGCATAACTTGTGTAGAATAGCTGGGAGGCTTTGAAGCGTAGTCGCTAGATTACGTGGAGCCACCTTTGAAATACCAGCCTGGTTATGCTGAAGTTCTAACGCAGGTCCCTTATCGGGATCGCGGACATTGTGTGGTGGGTAGTTTGACTGGGGCGGTCTCCTCCCAAAGAGTAACGGAGGAGCACGAAGGTGCGCTAATGACGGTCGGACATCGTCAGGTTAGTGTAAAGGCATAAGCGCGCTTGACTGCGAGACTGACAAGTCGAGCAGGTACGAAAGTAGGTCTTAGTGATCCGGTGGTTCTGTATGGAAGGGCCATCGCTCAACGGATAAAAGGTACTCCGGGGATAACAGGCTGATACCGCCCAAGAGTTCATATCGACGGCGGTGTTTGGCACCTCGATGTCGGCTCATCACATCCTGGGGCTGAAGCTGGTCCCAAGGGTATGGCTGTTCGCCATTTAAAGTGGTACGCGAGCTGGGTTTAGAACGTCGTGAGACAGTTCGGTCCCTATCTGCCGTGGACGTTGGAAATTTGAGGAGAGCTGTTCCTAGTACGAGAGGACCGGAATGGACGAACCTCTGGTGTTCGGGTTGTGTCGCCAGACGCATTGCCCGGTAGCTACGTTCGGACGGGATAAACGCTGAAAGCATCTAAGCGTGAAGCCTCTTCCAAGATTAGATCTCCCTGGGACTTTGAGTCCCCTAAAGAGCCGTTGAAGACTACGACGTTGATAGGTTGGGTGTGTAAGTGCTGTGAGGCATTGAGCTAACCAATACTAATTGCTCGTGAGGCTTGACCATAAATTTAAAATGTTTACAAAGACGACAACCGTTGTGTAACATAAAAGTTCATACTGCAGTATATGCAAAACAAATTCAGAATAGCGTTTCTACCTTTTTAACAGTTGATTCTCAAAACAGCGAGAACCAACTAACAGTTTGCTTGGCGACCATAGAGACTTGGAACCACCTGATTCCATACCGAACTCAGAAGTGAAACGGGTCATCGCCGATGGTAGTGTGGGGCTTCCCCATGTGAGAGTAGGTCATCGCCAAGCTTTTATTATAAAACCCAGTCTACAGTGTAGGCTGGGTTT
Organism: uncultured Gammaproteobacteria bacterium; assembly: GCA_929200485.1. GTDB lineage: Bacteria > Pseudomonadota > Gammaproteobacteria > Pseudomonadales > DT-91 > CAKMZU01. The sequence continues at coordinate 2,290 of CAKMZU010000060.1, forward strand.
TTTTATGCCTGACATAAACAGTTCAGTTTGCCCAAAGACTTGGAACCTACGATTCCATTTTTCCTGTCACAGTTACCTAAAATTTAACCGCCTATTAACTTGTAAGAAACTAAAAAAATCCCAGCATGTCTTAACTTTATTCCTTGTCTATAAAAGACGGTTGATAAATGTTATGAGGGAGTTATATTTATGTTTTTACCTCCTCTAGTGCCATGTACTTTAGCTGAACTATCGTCACTCAATGATATAAATAAGGGATGGAATACTATCCAGCTAGTGGATAAGTATTTCAATTATTCAGAGATTCAGATCCAGTGGGGGCTTAAGACACTTTCCCAATATAAATTCACTGGCGATGAAAATATTTTGGATATTGGCTGTGGAAACGGAAGAATGTCTGCTCTGATGTCTTATCAAGTACCTGAGGGGACTGTCACAGGCGTTGATATTTCAGCGCCTATGATTAATTATGCTCAAAATCAATATCCGCAAAGCGAATTTAAGAATTTAAAATTTATTCATACCAGCAATCAATACTTCAATGGTCTAACGGATTCGCCTTTTTTACACTATGACGTAGTGACTGCGCTTTGTGTTTTTCATCTAGTACCTGAACCAAAACGTTTACTTACTAATATTTATGATCTATTAGTAGATGGAGGTACTTTATTAATAACTTTTCCTATTAAAGCAAATGACTGTTTTATTGAGGTGAGGGATAAAGCACTGAAACAAAGAGGATGGAAACTGCCTTCTGCTAGCAATTCAATTCGAACATTCAGCACATTAGATGGGGTGAAAATAGTACTGTCTTCGTTAGGGTTTGAAATATTGAATTTAGAAGTTGCTCAGAGTCGTCATGCATTCTCCAGTAAAGAGAATTTTATTAATTGGCTTGAAGGTACTCTTACAGCTAATTGGGCTATACCAGAAAGTGCTTCGAGAGAATTTTTTCAAGAATTGGCCACAGAATATTTTCGATTACAACCCCATAATTTAAAAGATAATGGTTTTTTCTATTTTGACCAGACCAGGATGGTTATTCATGCCAAGAAACCTCTGGCCAAATAAGCAAAACCCCATGCTGCCTGAATAAGGATACCTGCTCAACGTTTTCAAAGGGTGGCAGTTGTTATTAAAGGTTAGCTCAATACACTCTTATAAATAAAAAAAGTATTACTGTCATGTACCACATTTCTCGAATTTCAATTTCATACTTCTACCAGTATTTAGTTACGTTGATCAGTTATATCGTTTCCTTTTTCCCGAAAAAACCATCGAAGCAGATCATTCAATCTTCATCTAATGATCTACACACTTTTAATCCGTTAGTGAAGTCGAATTTTATTAACCCTTATCCTTATTATCAGTTACTTAGACACAAGGCGCCGGTGTTTAAATTGCCAGGCCAGGATTATTATCTTATCTCTCGCTACGACGACATCATCAAGTTAGCGAAAAATACTGAAGAAGTCTCTAACAAAATCGTTGAAATTATTGCGATGGGCAGACCAAAACCTCCAAACAAAAAAGGACTAACCTTAATTGAACGTTTTGGCCAACTAGGCGTTATCCCTGTCGATGTTTTGGCAACACAAGATCCGCCCATACATACATCTGAGAGAAAGATTGGCCATTCAGGCTTTAACGCTAAATTTATTAAAAGTCTTGAACCCGAGGTCCTGCAGCTTTGTGATGAGATGTTAGATAACCTAATTGCACAAGATGAGATTGAATTTGTTGAGCAATTTGCCTGGGCTCTCCCCATGCGTTTAATTATCCGTCTATTGGGCATGGATGAAAAACACTACCCTCAAATTAAAGAATGGTGCTCAGCTGGTATTAAGACATTATCAGGCACCGCAACAAGAGCCGAACTTGTTATCGCCGGGGCTATCGTTGCAAAATTTATGCGTTTCCTTTGGCAGGAATATCTACACATTAAAGCAAACCCTGATGACTACCCAGACACATGTTTCACGAAAACCTTAGCTCGATTCTCCGATGATCCAGAAAGTATTATGACGGATCAGCGAGCTGTCTCCACTATTTTTCAACTATTAATTGCTGGATCAGATTCTTCGGCAAGTACTATGGGAGCAGCGGTCAAGAAAATTGCTGAAGACATAGACATTCAAGTGCAACTTAGAGAGGATTCTTCCTTAATTGATCCATTTATCGAAGAGATTTTTCGCACAGAATCAGCCTTTCAAGGACATTTCCGTTACCTTAAAGAAGATATGACGATTCAGGGTCAACATTTAAAACAGAATACCCGCGTTTTCTTGATGTGGGGGTCTGGCAACAGAGATGAACGTTTTTGGGATAATCCTGATGAGTTTATCATCGGAAGAAAAAACGGTAAGAAACATCTGACTTTTGGCCATGGTGTACACGCTTGTATAGGACGTGAGCTGGCTCGAATGGAAATTCGCATTGTTATCAAGCAACTGCTTGCACGAACTGAGACAATAGAAATTAACGGTAAAACACCTTATGAAGCGAGCATATTTGCTCGAACTCTGATAGCACTTCCACTTCGAATCACAGGGGCTACTTCGCCATAAAATTCCTTTTTCTTATAGGAATCTTTTACCTTATGAAAGGTCAAAAAGGCTTTACTCATCTGCTAGGATTAGCTTATGACTGCTTTTGTTTATACCTGCTTATTATTTTTTACAATTGGTTTCAATACCTTCACACAGGCATTAACCGAAGATGCATATCTTGGCTATATAACCGAACAATTCCTACATCCTTACTTAAATAAAAAGTCCAATTCTGATCCAGTGGTTATTCCAACCGATGTTGAGGACTTTTTGTTTAACACTCTAAAAAGTGCTTCTTTAATCAAGGATAAAAATGAGTTAATTACGATTGAACCGAATTTTATAGGTCAAGCGAATGATGTTTGGATCGTGACTACGCCTGATAAAAAACTATCCGTAAGAAAAATCAGACCACCTAAATTCCGCGTGTTCAACGTTGCCCGCGCAGAATTTCTAAAACAACAGAACAAGCATATAAGTTTCCTGCCAACGCTTCACTATTATGACCCTTCAAATGGTGTGACAGTTTATGACTATGTTGAGGGCAATATTATAGGTCTTGATAAGTTAACACCTGAAAAACTCCGTAAAATTGGTGCCATGCTGAAACAGCTTCATCAAACACCAATGGATAACTACCCGATGGAAACCTTATTTAACCCGATGGAAATTATTGAACAGAAAAATAAACACTATGGTATCAATAAAGAACGTTTCAATCCTCGTATTGCCGTTGTTCATGACAAAATAAAAACCATTTTTAATGCCATGACTCCAAAAGTTACGCTTTGCCATAATGACATTTTGTGGAGTGATATCATATACCCTGAAGGAGAAGGTACCCCTAAACTCATTGATCTTGATAGTTTTGGCTTAGGTTTTCCTTATTGGGATCTTGGTTCACTTATCTCCTGGAGTGACCTGGATGATGAAGAAACAGGTTATCTTCTTGAAGGCTATGGGTTAAAGGGTAATGCCCAAGCGCTAGAAGAGATCATGGTGTTTAAAGATATTGCTGATCTTTTTGAATATTACGTCAATCTCAAGCATGAGAAAGTGTTTAATCAATTGATGTTAGTGAAATATGGCCATCGATTATTAAGAAAATACGACAATACGAAAAGTCTCTGATGGCTTTATAGACAGATGAAGGGTAGTAGAGGGCTAATCAGGGTATTGCCGTTGACTGTCAATGGCACTCCACTGTCTTACCCATGAGTCTTCTGACTGAAGATTTAATTTTTCGATACCCATAGCATCTAAAACCCGCTGACTGTCAATGGATTTGCCTTTTTCTGTTACAGCCGTTCGGACAATATACGAGGATGTACACTGTCCGTCTACCCACATCGATTGCGCTATAAAAAACCAGCGGCCTTGCACATCAATCAGCCGTGATTTCATTAAAACCTTTTGGAACATCCGAACACGTTTTCGGTATTGTATAGTACTTCCAGCGACAACTAGCCCCCACCGGTTTTCTAAAAGTATTTTTTTTAAGCCGGTTCGGTTTGCCAAGGCGAATCGCCCCAAATCATACAAGGTAATCACCCGCCCATTATTCATCTCAAAAAACATGTCAATATCCCAGGGCATGACACGAAAAATGGACTCATCGGTTTCTGTCGTGTTCAGCTTTTCTGCCTTCCGAGATTTTAGATAAACAGACATCAGGCGAATAAATGGATACATAGAATTTTCGCTCTTGTGAGAGACATTATAAGTTACATTGAGTAAATGGTAGCCAGTTTGATATAAAATACCATTAAATTTTATTTTTAAGCCAGACTACTTGATAAGGAGTCATGACAATACAATCGTTGTTTTTTTCATAACGTTTTTGCTCAAGCAGGTCGAGCCATTTTTCATTATGGTTAATATTCAGTGAATCTAATGGGATGATCTGGTTTTGAAGGCTGATATTAAATAAGCAGTAAATAAAATCTTTTCCATCCAGGCTTTCTCGCCAAAAACCGAAGATATTCGAGCCTAAGTGCAGGGTGACTTGTGTCGCGTTGGGGTGAAAAGCTTTCTCTTGTCTGCGTATATAAAGTAAACGTTTAAACTTCTGGAAAATTTTATGGTGGTGATTGTCATCTGCGTCAAGCAGTTGATCTAATTCATTTCGGTGCCAGTTTGAGCGATTGATGGATCGATTGCGGCGAGTTTTACGCAACTTCTCATAATCATTTGTCGTTCCAAGCAAGCTATGAATATAAATGCCGGGGATGCCTTGAAGCGATAGCATGATGGCTTGTGCGCAGATAAAACGATCGACGCCCCATTCATCCTCGCCTTCGATAGTCCCTTTGAGGGCGTCGATTAGCGCAATATTTACCTCGTAAGGCTTTCGTTTCCCATTCTTGCCTGTTCGATAAGAGATTTTTCCACCAAAATCTTTCATGGTGAGAATGAGTTGCTCAATATCATTTTCGGATAATAAACCTTCAGCTGGTCGAAGACCAATACCATCATGTGATGCGATGAAATTAAAATAAGCCGTTTCAGGTTGAGCGGGTGGTATGGAGAGCATCCATCGCTTTAAAGGGGTACAGTCACCGGTGGCAAGGGTATTCAGCAGTAAGGGTGGTAGTGAAAAATTATAAATACAGTGGGCTTCATTACCATTGCCAAAATAAGAAAGATTCTCCTGATTAGGAACATTCGTTTCTGTAATGATGATGGCTTCAGGTGATATGACGCTCAACAAGGTCCGCAGCAATCTAATGATTTCGTGTGTTTGGGGTAAATTCAGGCAAGCGGTGCCTGATTCTTTCCATAAATAGCCCACAGCATCTAAACGGAACACTCTAACACCCTGAGAGAGATAAAAGACAATGATTCGGATAAACTCCAGTAAAACTTCTGGGTTTTTAAAGTTAAAATCGAGTTGCACTTGGCTAAAAGTACACCAGAGATGTTTTTTCCCATCAGGTGTATCTACTTCCCTCAACAGGCGGCTGGTTCTTGGGCGGGTAACTTCTGAAATATCAAACTGCTCAGGGTCGACGCAAAAGTAATAGTTATTATAAGGAGGGATGTTTTCCTTAAATTTTTTAAACCAATCCGTTTTAGATGAGCCATGATTGATGACAAGATCTGCCATTAGCACATAATCATTCGCTAATGTTTGAATATCACCCCAATCGCCGGATGACGGTTTAACTGCATAAAAATCTTTAACCGCAAAGCCATCATCAGAGCTGTAGGGGAAAAAAGGTAAGACATGCACATGGCTGATCAGGTTTTTTAAGCGGTCATCAAGAAAGGATTTCAACGTTTTTAGTGGCTTTTCGTGGGCATCGATGATGGTATCAGCATAGGTAATCATCATTAGACTTTTTTCAGACCAGCGCACGGCATGATCATCAAAAGTTGTCTCGTTTGGCGCAAAAGCTAACAGAGTTTGAATTAATTCGAACCGTTCCTGTTGTGTTAGAAGGTCACCATAAATGACATCAATATGTCGACTTATGGTATCGACCAGCTGTTGCAGGGTCTTCATCACTTATCCCCTTATTGATTGTCTTGTGAAACCGCATGATAAATTTTTTCATAGATATCAGGGATCGCAGAAGAAACACGATTCCAACTTGGAATAAAAGGTGTTTCCATCGGTCTTTCAAGATAGATCTGCCCTGCAGTCATGATATTTTTGGCAAACATCTCAACAGCCTTTTCTTCTTGGTGAATATCTAGTGTTAAGCCGTTCATCATGGCATCGTTGTGATAGGTTTCTACAAAATCTAAAGCAATACGATAATAGGTTGCTTTAATGGAACGGAAGGTTTCAGCACTAAATACTTCGCCTTTGGTGCCAAGTTTTCTGAAAATAGCCTTGGAAATATCAATAGACATTCTGGAAAGCCCAGCGGCCTGGTCATCGAAAGAAAGGGATTGATGCTTGTGATCGTAGGTATCCGCTATATCTACCTGACAGAGTCTATTGTTGGCATAATTTCTATGCATTTCGGATAGTACGCCGATTTCCAACCCCCAATCACTGGGTATACGAATATCATTTAAGACATCTTTACGAAATGAAAACTCACCCGCTAAGGGATAGCGGAAGCTATCTAAAAACTCTAGGTAGTCGATTGGCCCAACAATTTTTTTCAATGAGCGTAACAGGGGTGTGACAAGCAAACGGCTAACCCGGCCATTCATTTTTCCATTAGCTGCTCGGGCATAATAACCTTTGCAGAATTCATAATTAAAATGCGGATTCGCAACAGGGTAGAGCAAACTTGCCAACAGGCGTCTATCGTAGGTTAAAATATCGCAGTCGTGTAAAGCAATGGCTTCAGCGCCGCTACAGGATAATGCATAGCCCATACAAAACCAGACATTTCGTCCTTTACCTGGCTCTCTAGGTGATAGATTGTGTTCGCGCAGTTCGCCATCAAGCGAGGTGAGCCTTGGGCCATCATTCCACAAGATTCGATGGTGTTGAGGTAATTTACTAAAAAAGTGTTTGGCGTATTCAAACTGGTCTTTATTTGCACGATCCAGGCCTATAATTATTTCAGAAAGGTAGGGGACATCTTTTAACTGGTCGATTATTGCGGGTAACGCTTCACCTTCAAGTTCTGAAAATAGTGAAGGTAAAATCAAGGCCATTCGCCGCTTTTTACTAAATTTTATTAAGTCGGCTTCCATTGCCTCAACTGAACGGTTAGAGAGATTGTGCAACGTGGTTACAACGCCATTTTGATGAAAATCTGCCATGAGTTACTCCTTAAATACCCAGTTCATTCAATACTTGAATAACACCCTGATGCCAGCCGCTTGATGCAAGCTCGGTAGCATAAATTACCCCCTCTTGTTTTTTTAATTTAAGTGGGGTGTTTTTTTTGTTTGGAATGACAATAGAGAAATCTGCCAACTCTAACATGGATAGATCATTTTCAGCATCGCCAATGGCAATGCTGACAGTAGGTGATAGGTAGCGTTTAGCTAAAAAATCCAGCATCCATTGCATTGCCAACCCTTTGCTGTAGGCTTGATATTTTGAATCAAAGGGATGTAGGAAACGTCCACCTTTGACGACTGATATGCCAATAGCATTGAGTGCGTTTATATTTTCTTCTACTGTTTCTGAATCAACAATGACCAAAGGTTCTGAAAACAATCTATTTTGTGCAAGAATGGCTTCGCTATAAGTTAACCCCGTGAGCATCATTACATCTGAAGGTGATAAATCAGTGAAGCTTATTAGGCCTTGGTGAGTTATCTTCTCTTTTATCTGTGTTTTTAGATGTAAACGATCCTTGGCGAAAGGCATTAACCAATAGTTTTCATCAAAAAGCGTTGAACCTTCGACTTGATCAATAAGATGGCTTGATAAAAAAATACCTGCACCATTTTCGATGATATGATGTTGGCTTAATGGAATATTGGCAGTGAGTGCAATGAGTTCGCTGTGGGTTTTGCTGGTGTTAGGGATGACAGGAATAGCTTTTTTTTCAAGTATCTCAAGCAGGTTTTTTGCTCCAGACCAGTCGTAATTGTCATGGCTTAGCAGTGAACCATCAAGATCGGTAAAAATCACAGGTTTCATTCGGCTGTCCTTTTTTTTATTGGCCCTTCCAGGGTTTCCCTCTCTCCAATTTTTCCATTAGGGAAAGCCATTTCATAGATGGCTCGCTCTTTATCCAAGTTAAGTAATAAGTCCACCTTATCAGGCAGGGTTTCCAGACTGTATTCGGTAATTCGTTGAAAGAATTGAATAAAGTTTTTTATTTGTTCGTCCGTCATGGTGGTATTTTTCAGGTTATTTTCCGACAGATATTCTCTGAGTTTATGCTCTTGCTCGAGTCGCCAATCATAGACGCATTGAAAATCTGGGGCTTTGAACATAATCAGAAAATCGATTTGATCATTGAATTTTTTATAATCATTTTTCAATTGTTTATTGATATAACCTCGCCACAGCCCTTCTTTATCTTCGTTGGTTTCCAGTGAATTGATGGGCGTCATAAGCTCTGCGTCCGATTGTGCTTGTACTCCTACACACCAGCCTTCTATAAGTATGATGTCGAGAGGCGAATTGATATCCCGCCAATGCGCACGGAACTCTCGATCATCCAATGCTTTATTAAATACCGGTATTTCGGTGGGTTGAGCGTTTTTTAATGCGTTGATGGTCTCAAGTAACAGGGTTGTGTCATGTGTCCCTGGCACACCTCGGGTAGCAAATAAGGGGTGAATACGGTTGGCAAGTTTTTCACGCTCGGGTTTGCGGAGGTAAAAATCGTCCAGCGAAAAGCTTAAGGCTTTTTTACCAAAATAACGCTCAAGGAATTCAACGACTAATGCGCTAGCGGTGGTCTTACCTGAACCTTGACATCCATTAATGCCGATTAATAGTGGTTTGTCTTCTTTGTCATGCAGTTGGCTGATTGCCTGCGCCATGGGTTTGTACCATGTGAGTGCTTTGTCACGGAAATCCGCAGGTATTTGGTGTTGCTGGATAAATTGATCAATAAAATCCATGCGTAAGCCATAAGCGTTTAAATATCTATTAATTCTAGTGCAAATTGTATGCCGAGGGTTACTGATTTATCATAGTGCTTTGTTTTTCTATTTACTTTTGTTTGAGGGGCGCTTATGGCCATCAATTGGTTTCCTGGTCACATGCACAAGGCCACTAAGTCGTTACGAAATATCCTGCCAAAGATTGATGTGATTGTAGAAATTCTGGATGCGAGGATTCCATACAGCAGTGAAAACCCGGTCATTCAAACCTTTGCACACGATAAATTCCGAATAAAACTGTTGAATAAGGCCGACCTGGCTGATTCTGATAAGGTTCAGGATTGGTTAAATTATTATAACCAACAGCCTAAAATGTCAGCGAAGTCATTATCCATGCTTCAAAAAGAAAAAGTCCAAGGGCTGATAAACGATATACTGGAAGTAAAGAAAAGCACTGAAAAGGTTGGCCCTTTGAATGTATTGTGTGTGGGTATTCCAAATGTTGGAAAATCTACGCTAATCAACCACTGGCTCGGAAGAAAAGCGGTAAAAACAGGTAATGAGCCTGCAGTCACTAAAGACATCCAGAAAATTAAGCTCAGTGATGACATTATGCTCTGGGATAGTCCAGGTATTTTATGGCCTAAAGTAGAAAACCCTAAAAGTGGTTATCGTTTGGCTGTGACAGGGGCAATCAAAGATACTGCTATTGATCATGGCGACGTTGCTTATTTTGCTGCTGAGTTTTTTCTCAATGATTATTTTGCAAAGATGCAACAACGGTTTAATTGGTTGGATTCGTCACTGGCACCTGTGGAATTTTTGGAAGCCTTCGCTGTAAACTCAGGCGCACTTGGAAAAAAAGGTGCAGTGGATTTTGATCGGATCAGTAAGTTGTTTTTAACTGAAATCCGAAGTGGTCAGATTACACCATTTACCATGGAAACGCCTGAAATGATGGCTAAGGAACTTGTAGAGACCGAAGCGATGTTAGATGAAAAAGCAAAAGCAAAGGAAGTCCGAAAAGAAAGAAGCAAACAAAAAAAAGGCTTTTCCAAAAAAGGCCGTTGATTTAATCCATGTTTGTTATAAAGTTCACCAAATCTTCAAGTTCTTCGCCATAGCGTATTCTACTTTCGATATTTTCAGAGTTAACCTGTTCGATTAAGGCATCTTTTAAGCTCATTGGCTTTCCATCCAATACTGTTGAATATGATGTCCAAGCTTGTTCGCTAAGATTATTTAAAATCTCCTGTTTCTGTTCGGGTGTTATTTCATGACTTTGGTTAATTTTAGTGCCTAGATACATTAGTAGTGATATTAAATTGTTGAAATCGGATCTTACCAAATCTGGCTTTCCTCTTATAAACCCATAAGAAATTTCCCTAAAAATCGACCGTATATAGGAAGTAACTCCAGGGGTTTTTAGGTTAATATTAATACCCTTATAAGTGAGTTCGACCTTTGGGGAATGTGATGTATATTTTTTTGCCCTTTCAAGGAAAGGTTTAGAGTCCTCGGTGGAGTTACTTTTAGCGATGTCTTTGAATATATCCTGTAATTGTTTATCTGCAAATTTTTGTAGAACAGGAGTTTTTTTAAGGTCGCTTATTGACTCCAAATCCTGAGTTTCAAGTCTAATCACTGCATAAGTTAAAGAGCCTGAAAGAATCAGGGCTATTGTTAGGTTGAGAAAGACAAAAAATTTCACTCGATCGAATTGTAGCTTTTTCATAATAAGCCATCAAAAACGTCAATAATAAATATACCTCGATGCAAGGGAGGTATTGATTTATCACAGCAAGCAGGGCACAAAATCAATCATATAGAACGATAATACGCAATAAGTTCAATTTCTTGGATCAATCTAATTCAATGACCTTTATGAAACATAATACACTGATGATCCAAGGCACCGCTGTGCTGAATTACAGCGAATAGAATATGAAATGAAATTAAAAATGTAATGGACGTTAAGGGTCAAAATAATCAATGTATATATAGCCAATGATTTGTTAGGCAGCTGATAC
>CAKMZU010000061.1:0-3097 GCA_929200485.1 uncultured Gammaproteobacteria bacterium
GCTTTGCTTGCTGTATTTGTTGCATTTAGCGTTGCTGACTTTCTACTAATTCTTGAATTATTGAAACTTAATTGAGGATCTTTGTATATGCCTGAGTAAGGCGGATAAAAAAAATACTCTGCGTTTTCTTCTGATAAATCTATTCGATTGAGGTTAGCCGCTTTCTCAACTCCATTAACAAGCTTAACTGCCATCCAGTGATCTTTGCCTGTTACCTTTTTAACAGAAATAAAGTCTTTGTTCGGATAAAAACTTTTTAGTTTACAAATTTTGAGTGAGTCGTGCCCATTAGAAACATTTTTTGAAAATAATGCACCATCTGGTTCGTTAGGATTTTCTTCACTGTCATCAATATTTCCAATCCTGAACTTGTCGAAGAAAAAATTATTCAGATCATCAAAATCATGAGTAGTGCCGTCACTCTTCTTTGCCACGATACCTAAAAAATGAGTTTTTGACTTGCGGGATAATGCTCCGAATCTATCTTGATCAAAGTCAAGGTCTCCAAGTGCTAATAAAAGTGATAGATTGGTATAGTTGCTATCTGTAAAAGCGTTTAGGTTTTTTAAATGCTGTGTTATAAGGTTGCTGTTTTTTTTCCATTTTTTATTTTTTAAATATTTTTTAATGTCAGCTTTTAATTTTTTTTTATCCTGTTTCTCGTTAATGTTTAATGCTTCGTGAAGTTTATCCAAGTCTTCCGTATTTCTATAGGCGTATATATTTGTAACAAGCTTTAATGCCTTGTTTAATATCAGACTCCTTACTAGATGCTCTGGTTCCAATGAATAAGAGGTGGGATAAAAATTAATACTGGCTATGATAAATAAAATAAAAAATGATTTTAGCATATGAATATTTTTAAAAGATTAATATTTTATTTCGGAGTCTCCATAGATTATTTAGTTCAACTTTTTTCGGATATAAAAAAACCCGCATTTAGCGGGTTTTTTTGTCAATCAGTGATTGAAGCTGAATTACCAACCCGTCACTTCTTTCAGTGCATCACCGATTTGCGCTAGAGAGCGAACGGTTTTAACGCCAGCGTCTTCAAGGGCTGCAAATTTCTCATCAGCAGTACCTTTACCACCAGAGATGATAGCGCCCGCGTGCCCCATACGCTTACCTGCAGGTGCGGTAACACCAGCTATGTAAGAAACGACAGGCTTAGTGACGTTTGCTTTGATGAACGCCGCTGCTTCTTCTTCAGCAGTACCACCGATTTCACCGATCATAACAATCGCTTCAGTCGCAGGGTCTTTTTCAAACATTTCAAGAATGTCGATGAAGTTAGAACCCGGGATTGGGTCACCACCGATACCGACACAGGTCGATTGACCGAAACCGTAGTCAGTTGTTTGCTTAACGGCTTCATAAGTCAAGGTACCTGAGCGAGAGACGATACCGACCTTACCGGGTAAATGGATGTGACCTGGCATAATGCCGATCTTACATTCACCTGGTGTGATAACACCTGGGCAGTTAGGGCCGATTAAACGAACACCTAGCTCGTCACACTTCACTTTACACTCAAGCATATCTAATACCGGGATGTGCTCAGTGATACATACGATTAGATTGATGCCAGCGTTAGCGGCTTCAAGGATACCGTCCTTACAAAAAGGAGCAGGTACGTAGATAACAGAGGCAGTTGCACCTGTCGCTTCAACCGCTTCGGAAACGGTGTTGAATACTGGAAGACCTAAGTGCTCAGTACCACCTTTACCTGGGGTAACACCACCAACTAATTGTGTGCCGTAAGCAAGTGCTTGCTCAGAGTGGAAAGTACCTTGGCCGCCAGTAAAACCCTGACAGATAACTTTTGTGTCTTTATTGATTAGAATAGACATTGATGATTACCCCGCTGCCTTAACTGCTTTTTCTGCAGCGTCTGTTAAACTTTCTGCCGCGATGATATCAAGGCCTGACTCATCAAGAACCTTTTTACCAAGATCAGCGTTGGTGCCTTCAAGACGAACGATAACAGGAACGTTAACGCCAACTTCTTTAACTGCGCCGATGATACCTTCTGCGATCATGTCACAACGAACGATACCGCCGAAGATGTTAACCAAAACAGCTTTTACTTTGTCGTCAGAAAGGATTAATTTGAATGCGTGAGCAACACGTTCTTTGGTTGCGCCTCCACCAACGTCCAGGAAGTTAGCTGGGAAGCCACCGTGAAGGGCGACGATGTCCATAGTACCCATCGCAAGACCGGCACCGTTAACCATGCAGCCGATGTTGCCATCAAGTGCGACGTAGTTAAGATCCCATTCGGCCGCTTCTGCTTCACGTGCGTCTTCTTGCGAAGGATCGTTCATGGCAGCGACTTCTTTTTGACGATAGAGCGCGTTGCCATCAACCGCTAATTTTGCGTCCAGGCAGTGAAGGTCGCCATCTTCTTTGATAACTAATGGGTTAATTTCGATAAGTGCTAAATCTTTATCGATGAATAACTGTGCAAGACCCATGAAGATCTTGGTGAATTGACCGACTTGCTTTTTATCAAGACCTAGCTTGAAGCCAAGCTCACGACCTTGGTATGGCTGAGGGCCAACCAGCGGATCAATTTCAGTTTTAAGAATTTTCTCTGGTGTTTCTTCCGCAACGGTTTCGATCTCAACACCACCTTCGGTAGATGCCATGAAAACGATACGACGGCTTGAGCGGTCAACAACAGCGCCAAGATATAATTCATCAGCGATGTCAGTGCAATCTTCAACCAGAATCTTGGAAACAGGCTGACCATTTTCGTCAGTTTGGAAGGTAACCAGGTTTTTACCTAACCAGTTTTTAGCGAATTCAGCAGCAGCTTCCGGGCTATCAACTAGCTTAACACCACCTGCTTTACCACGGCCACCTGCGTGAACCTGAGTTTTAACAACCCATTTGTCACCGCCAATTAATTTAGCTTTTTCTGCTACTTCTTCTGGGGTGTCACATGCATACCCTTTAGAAACAGGCAGACCGTATTCAGCAAACAGTTGCTTGCCTTGATATTCATGAAGATTCATGTTGTCTTACCACTTTAGTGTCATCAATTATTGATGCTTTTATAGAAATAGTAGGTGAACCTACCCCCAAATATTGATGG
>CAKMZU010000061.1:3107-13265 GCA_929200485.1 uncultured Gammaproteobacteria bacterium
GGCTCAGGGTAAAGAGAAGAATCGATTTCGATTACTTATTTTTTTCTGTTACTTGCGCTTCTTACGGTTCGCTTTATGAATTGCATGGCCATGAACAGCTAGTGCTGCCTCTTTAACTGCTTCAGAAACGGTTGGGTGACCAAAGGTCATCAAGCCGATATCTTCAGCCGTTGAGCCAAATTCCATTGCAATGGCAACTTCCTGTATTAGATCACCCGCTGATGGGCCAATGATGTGCGCGCCAAGGATGCGATCGGTTTTAGCGTCAGCAATGATTTTTACCTGTCCATCGGCATCGTTAGAGGCTAATGCACGACCAATAGCAGCAAATGGGAATGCGCCAACATTATACTCAACACCTTCTGCTTTTAACTGCTCTTCGGTTTTACCAACAGAACCAATTTCAGGGTGGGTGTAGATAATGCCGGGAATGGTATCGTAGTTAACCTGTGGTTTTTGACCTGCGATTAACTCGGCAGCCATCACACCTTCTTCAGATGCTTTATGGGCAAGCATAGGTCCTCGAACGATGTCACCAATGGCATAAACGCCCGGAACGTCAGTTTCGCAACGGTCATTAACAAAGATAAAGCCGCGCTCATCAAGGTTTACACCGCTATCGCCCGCTAACAAGTTGTCAGTGACAGGCTTACGACCAACACAAACGATTAACTTATCAAAGGTTTCCTGTTTTTCGCCTTCGCTGTCAGCATAAGTGACAGTGACTTCTTTGCCTTTAACTTCTGATGCATTAACTCGCGCACCAAGACGAATATCTAAACCTTGCTTGGTGAATATTTTCATTGCGTCTTTGGCAATGCCTTGATCGTTTGCTGGAAGGAAAGTTTCCATCGCTTCGATCAACACGACTTCAGAACCCAGACGTGACCAAACAGAGCCAAGCTCCAGACCAATAACCCCTGCGCCAATAACCCCTAAGCGTTTAGGTACATTATCGAATTCAAGTGCGCCAGTTGAATCGACGATGATGTCGTTATCAACCGGTGTTGGTGGAATTTCTACAGGGACAGAACCTGAAGCAAGAATGACATTTTCTGCATCAACAACCGTTTGTGTGCCGTCAGCGGCAGTTACTTCAACTTTTTTGCCGGCTAATAATTTACCCGTGCCTTGAAGGCTGGTTACGCCGTTGTGCTTTAAAAGACCTGCAATTCCACCGGTTAATTGTTTAACGACGGAATCCTTTCGGCCAATCATGGTTGGGACATCAATACTGACATCGCCTGTTTTAATGCCATGCACATCTAATTTATGTGCAGCATCATGGAAGCGGTGAGAGCTATCTAAAAGCGCTTTTGATGGAATGCAACCGACGTTCAAGCAAGTGCCGCCAAAAACAGGAGCCCCTTTCTCATCGACCCATTTTTCAACGATAGCGGTTTTTAAGCCTAATTGACCTGCACGAATGGCTGCAACATAACCGCCAGGGCCTGAACCTATTACTACTACATCATATTTTTCTGACATGTCTTTTACCTTTAATTCGAAGCCTGTACGGGTTGCTTAAACGTCTAGCAACATGCGTGCTGGATCTTCCAAAAGATTCTTAATGGCAACCAGGAATTGCACCGCCTCTTTACCATCAATTAAACGATGGTCATATGACAGGGCCAAGTACATCATTGGAAGAATTTCTACCTGACCATTGACTGCCATTGGGCGCTCAACGATGGAGTGCATACCTAAAATTGCTGCTTGTGGCGGGTTAAGGATTGGGGTCGACATCATCGATCCAAAAACCCCACCGTTGGTGATAGTGAATGTACCGCCAGTCATTTCATCAATGCCCAGCTTGCCATCACGTGCACGTAAACCAAAATCACGGATGGTTGATTCTATATCCGCAAGGTTCATGTAGTCAGTGTCTCTTAATACAGGAACAACCAAGCCTTTGTCAGTAGATACGGCAACGCCAATATCTTGGTAACCGTGATAAACAATATCATTACCGTCAATTGATGAATTAACACCCGGGAAACGTTTTAATGCTTCAGTTGCTGCACGTACGAAGAAAGACATAAAGCCCAGGCGTGTGCCGTTATGCGTCTTCTCGAATAAATCTTTATAGCGAGAACGAAGCTCCATCACAGGCTTCATGTTGACTTCGTTAAAAGTGGTCAACATGGCGGTTTCTTGTGTGGCACCTAATAGACGCTCAGCGATACGTGCACGCATACGGCTCATCGGTACGCGTTTTTCAGTTCGGCCATCCTGGCTTTGCGCTGTTTGTACAGGCGCGGGTGCTGGCGCAGAAGTTGTTGCTGCTGGTGCCGGATTAGCAAGCGCCGCTTGTACATCTTCTTTAGTGATTAAGCCGTTTTTGCCAGAGCCTGCAATTTTACTGGTATCAAGATTGTTTTCTTCTGCAAACTTACGAGCGGCTGGGCTAATCGCTGCATCAGCTTTTGGTGCTGAAGCCTCAGCTGTTGGCGTTTCAGCTATTGGTGCTGCGGTTGTACAGGCTGCGCCTTCTTCAAAAATCGCGATGACTTCTTCGGAGAGAACTGTCTCGCCTTCGCCTTTAATAATCTCTTTAATGGCGCCATCCGCAGGTGCAACCACTTCCAGCACGACTTTGTCGGTTTCAATATCAACAATCAGCTCATCACGTTTTACGGCTTCGCCTGGTTGCTTGTACCAGGTGGCTATTGAGCCATCGGCTACGGACTCAGGAAATTGGGGGGCTTTGACTTCTGTACTCATGTTGGTTCCTTACGCCTTATTGATCGCCGTCAGGGTTAGGTAACCCCAATGCTTCATGAATGAGTTGGTTTTGTTGTTTGATGTGTAATGCAGAATAACCTGCTGCTGGTGACGCCGATGGTGCACGACCAGCATAATGTAATTGAATCTTGTCGTCCATGCGCATTGCAGCCTGGAAGAAACGGTGACGTGAACTATACCAGGCACCTTGGTTTTGTGGCTCTTCTTGACACCAGACTAAATCCGTCATTCCAGTGAATGCCGACAGCGCTTCATGCAATTGCTCGTGAGGGAACGGATAAAGTTGTTCGATACGCACGATGGCCACATTTTCCATTGCCTGTTCACGACGTTTTTCAAGTAGGTCGTAATAAACCTTGCCGCTACAAATAATGACGCGGTCAACTTTAGAAGGATCGATCGGATCAATTTCTCTGATCACCGGTTGGAAAGTGCCTTCGGTTAACTCTTCAAGGGTTGAAGTCACTAGCTTATGACGCAATAGGCTCTTCGGTGAAAAGATGACCAAAGGAATGCGTAAGAAACGCTTGGCTTGACGACGTAATAAATGATAAATCTGAGCAGGGGTTGTAGGCACTGCAATTTCAATGTTGTGTTCTGCGCAAAGCTGTAAGTAACGTTCCAGGCGTGCTGATGAATGCTCAGGACCTTGGCCTTCATAGCCATGAGGTAACAACATGGTCAAGCCGCATAGGCGTTGCCATTTGTGCTCGCCACAGGTGATGAACTGATCGATAACCACTTGCGCGCCGTTAGCAAAGTCGCCAAATTGCGCTTCCCAAATAACCAATGCGTTAGGTATGGTGGTTGAGTAGCCGTATTCAAACGCCAATACCGCTTCTTCGGAAAGAAACGAATCATGGATCGTCATGCGCGCTTCGGTGTCTGCAACATGTTGAAGAGGTACGTAGGTAGCCCCGTCTTTTTGATTATGTAAAACCGCATGACGGTGCGAGAATGTACCACGGCCAACATCTTGACCGGTTAAGCGGATAGGGTGGTCTTCTTCTAGCAAGGTGGCATAGGCCATGTTCTCGGCGTAGCCCCAGTTAACGGGTAGTGCGCCTGCGTTCATTTTTTTGCGATCGTCAACAATTTTGGAAACTTGACGTTGTAGAACCAGACCTTCAGGGATATCTGTTAGGCGGTTAGCGAGTTTGTTGAAAACTTCAGGGTCAATTGTGGTATCGCAATCGAACGTGTGTTCGTGGCCGATATAAGGCGTCCAATCAACGAACAGTGCACGGTTGGGTTCTTTAACAAGGCTTTTGGCAACATGTTCGCCATTGTCCAGTGCATCACGGTAGCCTTCAAGAATGGCTTTATCATCGGCTTCAGATATGACGCCTTCGCTAACTAACTTTTCTGCATACAAATCACGAGTGGTTTTATGCTTGCGAATGATCTCATACATTAAAGGCTGAGTGCCTGATGGTTCATCGGCTTCGTTATGGCCGCGACGACGATAGCCGATCAGATCGATAACCACATCTTTTTTATATTGCTGGCGGAAGTCAGTGGCTAATTGAGTAACAAAAAGTACCGCTTCAGGGTCATCTGCATTGACGTGGAAGATAGGCGCTTGAACCATCTTGGCGACGTCTGTGCAGTATTCGGTTGAGCGGGCATCTTCTTTCTTGCTGGTCGTAAAGCCAACCTGATTGTTTATAACGATGTGAATCGTACCGCCTGTGCCGTAAGCGCGGGTTTGCGACATCTGGAAAGTTTCCATCACCACGCCTTGGCCTGCAAACGCTGCATCACCATGCATGACGATTGGTAAGGTTGTGTCGCCTGTCGGGTCTTCGCGACGATCCTGGCGGGCACGAACAGAACCTTCAACCACTGGAGAAACAATCTCAAGGTGAGAAGGGTTAAACGCCATGGCAAGATGCACTTCGCCACCGTCAGTCATGACATTGGATGAAAAACCCTGGTGGTACTTAACGTCTGCTGAACCTACGTATTGAACCTTACCATCAAACTCTGCGAATAATTCCGATGGGCTTTTACCTAAAATGTTAACAAGTGTATTGAGTCGGCCACGGTGCGCCATGCCGATAACAATTTCTTTCGTGCTGTAGGAACCCGCACGTTGAATCATGGCATCAAGCATTGGGATTAAGGATTCATTTCCTTCAAGGCCAAAACGTTTGGTGCCTGGATATTTAGAGCCTAGATATTTTTCAAGGCCTTCGGCTGCGGTTAGACGCTCAAGCAAATGCTTCTTAACGTCTTCGCCATAGGCTGGCTTTGATCTGACACCATCCATACGCTGTTGAATCCAGCGACGCTCTTCAGTATCGGTGATGTGCATGAATTCTGCGCCGACACTGCCGCAGTAAGTTTCCTGTAATGCCTCATAAATTTCTTTAAGGGTTGCTTCGTCTTTACCTAAATAAAGCTGGCCGGTTTGAAAAACGGTGTCAAAGTCTGCTTCGGATAATTGATGAAAGCCTAGTTCCAAGTCACGAATGGTTTCACGATGCCAAAGGTTTAATGGATCCAAATTGGCGTGCTGGTGGCCGCGCTGACGAAAAGCGCTGATCATTTGTACCACTGACACTTGTTTGCGTTCATATTCTGTTGCTTCACCGGATGAGCTCGCAGAGGCAACAGGGCGCTGGCGTGACCGACCTAGTAATTCAAAGTGTTCTTTAATCGTGGAATGTGGGACGTCTTTAGCTGAGTTGCCATCGACATTAGGGAGCTTATCAAAGTAATCGCGCCAGCTTTCAGGGACGGCATTAGGATCAAGCAGATATTGCTCATACAGATCTTCAACATAATCTGCGTTGCCACCTGATATGTGAGAGGAACGCCTGAGGCCCTCCATGATACCTTCTTGCATATGCATAGAACCTTAAAACAAGGGTAAGAATTCAATGCTCAATTTGGCAGACATCAGCTAAGACTGATAGGGTGCAAAACAAGCACACTTTTTAGAAAAATTTGTAATTAATATTATTCATTCATTTTGGGGTTAAGAATAAAAAAGAATAAAAACGCCCAGTTGAAAGAAGCAGTCCAAAAAGCGGCGATATTCTAGCACTTTATTTAAAAAAATTAACGAATAAATTGATTTATTATTCATTTTATTTTGGTGGTATATCTTTGGTGTGGTTGAAAGTCGGGAAGGAGAACCAAAAGGTGCACCAAAATGTTCGTATTTTACCGTTTTTGTTTTGTTTTGGTGCGTCTGATTGGTTACATATCATAGATGTAAATTGGGCGTATTTGCATATAGGGGTCTTTACTATCTGTAGCCTCTGTAGCCTCTGTTGGCGTAGCAGCAAGTCCTTTACTATCTGTAGCTTCTGTTGGCGTAACAGCAACTTCTTTATTAGGGCTGATTTCTTCTGGATCTTTTAGAGATGGCGCTGTTTTTTTTGGGGTTAAGTACTGGTTAATCCTTCCTAGAATATATCGTGTGGCAGCATATATTCCGATATCAACGGTAGTTTGATAGAAGGCTTCCAAGCAAACCATCTCAAATAGTTCGCTTGAAAGAGTGTGGCATGGTTCACACGCATACTTCCTGTAGGCGTTATAGAAGTTCCAGCCTACGTCAGCCAGGAGAGCGCAGGCAGTAAGGTCAGAATTCTGGTTGTGAGGCTGATTTTTTATATATTTGTGGATGCAGAGGCTTCCAAGACATGCAACGATGTTATGCTCTAAGTCTAGTATTTGTCCTTTATCAAAATAAGCCTTGCATTGAATCGATTGAAAACCAATTAATGCGTAGAGCATCAGAATGCCAAGTTGTTTATTAATCATAAACCTCATTAATAGTTTTCCATCAGTGCTCGGAGGGGACGTTCATTATTGTTAGCAAGGGCTTACTTATTTTTTTTCGTTATTGTGGGTCTGTGGATCAATGTCAGTTTCGCCTGTAGCATTATTAATCAAGTCTAAGGTAATCAAAATAGTAGTTTGAAAGAGGCTATCGATAACGGCTCGACCTAACATTGTCTGAGGGCTGTAATTCTCTGGACAATATGCAGCTTCATACATATGGTGAAGTATAGCGTCTGCGGAGTTCATGACTAAGGCAGTAAACATAGTGCGGATAGGAGAGCGGTAGGGCTCTTCTTTTTCCGCTGAACGAGTAGCTAAGTGTAGAAGTCCATAAAAGCTAATCTGCGTATGGGGAGTAAGGAATGCCTGCGATGATGTCGACTGAAACATAATAAATGCATAAAGGATCAAAGGTCGGTAGTATCTGCAAATCATAAAGATCAATCTTCAAAAGCCGGCTTATACTCATTAAGTATGTTTTTTTTCAAAAAAGTTCCGATAGTAAAAAAGGTCTGTAATGCATACATTTTTATGGCATGACTATGAAACCTGGGGTGTTGATCCTAAGCGGGATCGACCATCGCAATTTGCTGCGATTCGAACCGATAGTGATTTGAATCCTGTGGGTGAGCCACTAATGGTTTATGCGAAGCCGCCAAGGGATTGTCTGGTTCAGCCCGATGCTGTGATGGTGACGGGGATTACACCACAGCATGCGCAGAGCAATGGGTTAGCTGAGCGGGATTTTATCGCTCGGATTTATAAAGAGATGATGGTGGGGGAAACCTGTAGTGTGGGCTATAACAGTTTGCGTTTTGATGATGAGGTGACTCGCAATACGCTTTATCGAAATTTTTATGATCCTTATGAACGTGAATACAAAAACGGCAACAGCCGTTGGGATTTGATTGATGTGGTCAGGCTTTGTTATGCGTTAAGGCCTGAAGGTTTTGAGTGGCCAAAAGATGAAGCAGGCATTCCAGTCTTCCGGTTGGAGAAGTTAACAGAAGCCAATGGTATAGCTCAAGTTGGTGCGCATGATGCGTTGGTCGATGTTAGGGCAACCATTGATGTGGCTAAAAAAATTAAAACACTGCATCCAAAGCTGTTTGCTTATGCTTTAGATCTTCGAAATAAGCATGAAGTCGCCAAGCGGCTGAAGGTTGGTAGTTTTACGCCTGTATTTCATGTCTCCAGTATGTTTGGTGGGGTGAATCATTGTTGTTCTGTTGTTCTGCCTGTGGCTTTTCATCCAAACAATAGAAATGAAGTCATTTGTATCGATCTTAGAAAATCGCCTGAAGAATTGTTATCACTTGAAGGTGAAATGCTCAAAGTGCGGCAGTTTGGCTCTAATGAACGATTAACGGAATTGGCAGCAAGCGAAGGCGTAGAATCAATCGAGCGTTTGCCAATTAAAAATATCCATATTAATCGTTGCCCTATGATTGCGCCAGTGAGCATGTTGCAAGAAGCGGATTGTGAACGTTTGAATTTGGATGTGGCAACAATAAAAGCGCATCGTGAATTGATTGTGAAAGATCATACGGTTGTGCAGAAGTTGTTGGCGTTGTTTCAGGCGAATGGGGAATATGAGCCGGTGACTGACCCCGATTGCATGATTTATACCGGCGGCTTTTTTTCTGATTATGATAAATCCTTGTTTAGAGAGATTCGATGCGCGGATGCTGAGCAATTGGTCGATCGATCCTTTGCATTTACCGATGTTAGATTGCCTCAGATGTTAACGCGATATCTTGGGCGAAACTATCCTGATGTGCTTGATGATAAAAGCAAATCTCAGTGGCAAACATTTTGTCGGGATAGGATTTTGGAAAAAGAAGCAGGTGCTTCCATAGCGTTAGATGATTTCGACCAAAGGCTTAAAGAATTGTCAGCGGCTCATCAGGGGGATGATAAAAAGATGACACTAATCAATGCGTTAGAATCGTGGCGAGATGCGTTGGTCGATTCGATTGGCGGGGGCTAGTTTTGCATTGATATTGGGTGTCTTGTGGCAGCAGAAAATCATTTTGATCTTTTGTTTAAATTAATTCAAAATACTTGGCTTAATTTATAAAAATAAGTAGTGCCCTCATGAAATTTTCCTCTATTGCGAAATTCTCACATGCTGCGAGCCTTGCTGCGGTTCTAACTTTTGGGCTGGCAGGTTGTGGCGATAACAGCAGCTCATCAACCGCTGAAAAACCCGCTATCTTCTTGCATAACGTCACGGATGCAGGGCAGCTTTATCTTGATGGGCCAAGTCGCCCGTATGGTCGCATTAATTTTTCAAGTTTCGGTAATGGATCCTTACTCGATGTTGGGGACTGGTCGTTACAGGTTAAAGATGTCAATGATGACGACAGTGCAGACGAAGATACGCTGCTTGATACCAGCTTCTCAGTAGCAGATACCAATGAAGCCAACCTCTTTGCGTTAGTTGGCAAGCAAGCGGATAACTCAATTCAGTTGGTCAGCTTTACCAGTGCATTCGATAAAGAATCTGATCGTCATACGAATGGTGGAGATGATAGTGCGATTTATATCAATCTGGCACATATGCATCCGGGGTTAGACGAGTTAACCCTTTATGTTCTAAAAGAAGGTGAAACGGTCGAAAACTCAATGCCTGATGCTACTTTAGGCTTCGGTAAAACCTCAGAAGATCTTGTGTTGAAATCTTCCAAGCAGCAGCTAGTTGTGAAAAATTCGTCTGGTGTAACCTTGTTTGATTCTGGTGTGCGTGAGATTAAGGATGAATTAACACAAAGTTTGATCATAGCAGAAAGTGCAGCTGATACAGAAAACCTAAAAGTTTTCTACTTTTATGGTTCAAGCACGAATTCGGATGAGTGGAGAAGTAATGGAGAAGACGCCAAGGGGCAGGTGCGTATTTTTAACGCAATATATGATGCTGGAAGTATGACAGCCTCTATTTCTCATCGTGATGATCCTGTGGTTAATTTATCTTCTGATTTAGCCTATGGGCTTGCATCATCTTATGAAACCTTTTCAGCTGATGAATAC
Organism: uncultured Gammaproteobacteria bacterium; assembly: GCA_929200485.1. Classification (GTDB taxonomy): domain Bacteria; phylum Pseudomonadota; class Gammaproteobacteria; order Pseudomonadales; family DT-91; genus CAKMZU01. The sequence continues at coordinate 12,681 of CAKMZU010000061.1, forward strand.
ACACTAGATGTGCAGTTTTCATTACAAAGTGAGCCTGTAAAAGCGCTATCTGTTGTGAAAGATGGTGTTAAATCCACTGTTATCTTCACAGGCCGCTTGGGCGATGATGAAAAATCAGATGTTCTACGGATAGAAGATAGAGATCAGTCTCTGGCGACTACTGCGCAAGTCACCTTTGTTCATTTGGGATATAAATCAGATGAAGAGCAGTATGAGCCATTCGATGTTCATTTAGTTTCCGATAATCAGTCATTTGATGGAAGTAAAGTCGATATAGAAAGTATAAATTATAAAGAAAGCGGAATTATTCGAGAGAAAATTTCTGGCGGGCCTGTAACCTATTCGCTCTATGTTAAAGCAGCTGGAGCTGAGAATCTAAAACTGATTGGAAGTCCTCTCGTTTTTACTCTCTCGGCAGGTGATAATGTGCAGGTTGCTTTAATTCAAGATGGTGCTTCAGCAAAGTTGGTTAAAATAAACTAATTCAGCGTAAAATCTATTTAATAAACCTGTTAAAACTACTCTTTTATGCAGTCATCCGAAAGTTTCCACTGAGCGATGACTGCTGTTCATACAAGCAATTTT
>CAKMZU010000062.1:0-312 GCA_929200485.1 uncultured Gammaproteobacteria bacterium
ATGTCATACTGCTCCCTTAATGTCATTGACAATGGTTTTATTATTAAATGAATGAATAGTGAGTGTTTTTATAACTTATTTTTTATATAAGCTTTAGCATGAAGCGTGCCACAATCTTGTTTTATTTATGTGAGCAAAGGGAGGGACAACAGTACCAATAGCTCTTAAGAGCGCTTGAATACCGCTTGAATTGCAGTGAATACAAGCAATAGAATCCCACCAGCGATTCCACCGGTAGCTATGATGATCAAAGTGGTGATTAAGCTATTGAGTAGGACATTGCCTGTAAAAATGGCCAAGTGAATATTAGTG
>CAKMZU010000062.1:360-2538 GCA_929200485.1 uncultured Gammaproteobacteria bacterium
CTGTGATACTGATGAAGGTTAAGACTAGTGGAGCCAAAGAAAGAATAACATTTCCAATAGAGCGAACAGGAGGACTTGTTGACTTGGAAAGGTAATAACCTAAATCATCCAATTTGACGATCCAGGCGACCAAACCATAAATAAAAAAGGTCAATCCAAAAGCGACAATAAATAATACGATGGCCTGCTCAATGAGTGGATCGTTTATAACAATGGTTAAAGAAATGAGAATAATCTCAATAGAGAGCACTAAATCAGTGCGAATCGCACCTCGAATTAATGTCTTTTCAGATGTTAATCCCATTTTATTATGCGGTTTATTATTTTCAGTTGGGTGTTTATTTATCAATCGATGATATATCCACACCCAGCATTTTTCTGCTCCTTCGAAGGCTAGATAACAAGCCCCCATAAATAATATAGGCATTAATAACCAAGGCAGATAATGGTTTAGTAAAAGTGCCATTGGAACGAGAAAAATTTTGTTTAGCAATGCACCTTTCATTACCTGAAATACGACAGGTAATTCACGTTCGGGCGAAAGGCCAGTCATCCGTTCAGCACTGACAGCTATATCATCTCCGACAACGCCTGCAGCTTTGTGCGCAGTGAGTTTAGCTAATGCCGCAATATCATCAATCAAAGAAAAGAGCGTTGATACGGCCATGAAGGGTTCTATTTAAAAACGTAATAGTTTAGCTAAATAACTGCATTTTGTTAGCGCCCTTAAACCAGTGTTTTGTGTGTTTTGCAAAACTGACAAGGCAGAGCATCAAGGGGACCTCAACCAACACACCAACAACCGTTGCCAATGCTGCCCCTGAATTTAAACCAAACAATGAAATAGCAACGGCTACCGCTAATTCGAAGAAATTTGATGTCCCGATGAAACTTGCGGGCGCAGCGATTGTAAAAGGTAACTTAATGAACATGGCTAGGGCATAAGTTAATGCAAAAATAAACAGTGTTTGAAGGATGAGCGGGATGGCAATGAGAAACATAATTGAGCTTTGATTAAGAATGGTTTGGGCTTGAAACCCAAAGAGCAAAATAACAGTCAGTAGTAATCCGGCCGAAGAAAAGGGTTTTATGTGCTCACAGAACGCATTAAATGCTCTAGGTGATTGATGGAAAAGACAGGCCCGAGTTAATACTCCGGCAATAAGAGGAAAGATAATATATAAAGTGACGGCAACCAATAAAGTTTCCCAAGGGACTTCTATATTATTCATTCCCAGTAAATATGCACTAATCGGTGCAAATGCAAATACCATGATTAGATCATTAATAGAGACTTGAGCGAGGGTGTAGCTTGCATTTCCCTTAACAAGCTGACTCCAGACAAAAACCATGGCCGTACACGGGGCGACACCCAGTAGAATCATGCCTGCGATATATCCCTTTGCCTGCTCGGGTGGCACAATAGGGTCGTAGACGACGAAAAAGAAAAACCAGGCAATTCCTGCCATTGAAAACGGCTTAATGCACCAGTTGACGAACAGTGTTAAAAATAGCCCTTTTGGCGATCGACCTACATCTAATAATGCGCTGAAGTCGATGTGAAGCATCATCGGGAAGATCATTAACCAGATAAAGATGGCAATAGGGATATTAATATGCGCAATTTCAAGTTGGGCAGCCTCAATAAATATTGAGGGGTACCGGTTGCCAAGGTCAATGCCGATCCCCATGGCAATGAGAATCCATAGTGTCAAAAATCGTTCAAATAGCCCCATGGGTCACCACTTTCTGCTATTAATAAACTTTTTTCGTTTAATTATGTAATATAAAACCCTTTTAACTTTTTGTATAGGTTAATTTTTTGAGCTGTTGTATCAGTGACTATCAATACCTCACCCCCTAATCTGCTAGCGATAAATCACAGATAAAACTTCTGAAGAATTTCATGTTTGTGATGGGTAGCCCCATTCTTGTTTTCCATCTGGTTGTCTAGATACGTCTGTAGGCGATCAATGAGCAAGTTTACTGATTCCGGGTGGCACAAAAACTCGTTAATTGGCATCATTTTCCAGTATTGCCCTTCATCGCCAAATCGGATGGCGTTAATTTCTTTTATTTTTCCAAAGGCGACAAAGAAGTAGGCATCCCCCGTATTTTTATGATTCATTACTTTTCTTTTATAGTTAAGTCGAGATGCGGGGAGGGATAGTGAAAATT
>CAKMZU010000062.1:2548-2951 GCA_929200485.1 uncultured Gammaproteobacteria bacterium
AAGCCAGTGAAGAACCAGTGAAGTTATCTGACATGCCGTACTCACAGTAAATTCGAATGGTTGGCATATGCCAAAGGAAAAAGGCATTTTTGCCCATTAATTATTAGGCAATAATTACTCGGAAGGTTTCATTTAAATCAAACGGATTAATGTTAGGCGTATAATGAGTTATTTTAATAATGGGGCTCAGAAACGCGTTTCATCTAAAAACGCTAAACTCAAAAAGGTGTTAAATAAAAAGCTAGCTGCGACAAATGGGGTTGCAATAGGAAAAAATAAGACAAATAAAAGATAATACAGCCAAAAGTCTCTGACATATTTTAGCCTAACTTGATAGGGCCTTAAAAATCGGCGTCGATGAGGGTCTTTATGATCGGGTAACTGACTGTCAGAAAATTGAATT
>CAKMZU010000062.1:2961-9774 GCA_929200485.1 uncultured Gammaproteobacteria bacterium
ATTGAATTCTGTCCAGAAAAAGTCGAATTAACGATTTTTTGTTATTGTTCATGACTAAACAGGACCTTAATGATGAATAGGTCATTTAAGTTTAGAAACGAATGAGCGTTTTTTGAAATCAGATGGTTAATTTTTGATCAGTTTATATATCCTGATAGAGGGCTATCAGGATAGTAAGAGGTTAAACAACGACCACATTGTTGGCGCAAGGGCCTTTTCGACCTTCGCCAACTTCGTATTCAACGGCTTGGCCGTCGTTTAGCGTGGCATATCCACCACCGTTCTTGATTTCTGAATGATGAACAAAGAGATCCTTGCCTCCTTCTTCGGGTGTGATGAAGCCAAAACCTTTATCGGCATTGAACCACTTTACGGTACCTTTACTCATTACTATCCTCATATTGTTTATGGGTGACGATACGCTCCATCTGATTGATAAAGCTAAGTGCCTGTTAAATGAATATTGTATATTTATCTAACATGGGCATATATATCGATTTATTTTGTTAAATGCAAGGATAAATAAATGAATTGATTGCATTTAATTTTTTTGGTGGAAGTTGCTTACTGTTTCCTTATCTTAGCCAAGCGATGTGTCTCTTGCTCTACGTCTGGAAATATATGAGCAATCAGACATTGAGCTATCTTCTGCTAAACGTTTAATCGGTTGATGTAACTTGGTAAATGATTGATTTTTATTTAAATGAGAATAAGTAACATTACTCCCGTTTAATTTTGAAATCTGGTAAGCCTTAAACGTATCAGGGTCGTTGATATCACTTGAAATAATCGAGCAGCCTTCTACCCAACCTCTAGACGTTGAGAAATAGATACCATCAGAAAACCCCCATTGACCTAGCTCCAAACTATCACTTTGATAGCCGTTTTGATATGTGGTGCGCTCGCTAAGTCGATAAGTACCATCTTCAAAGTTTTCGATTTGAGTTTCCATGGTAATGCCAGAAGCGGTATATTTTTTGCTGTACCATACACCAATTAAATGATCACGCTCTGAAGTACCAGGATTAACGAGAGAAACCCCATTTTTTGTCGCTTGGTTGGTTGTGGCACAGCCAATAATTTGAAGTGAAGCTAAAAGCAATAAAAGTTGTTTCATCACTTACCCCTAGGTTTTATTAGATGAGGTAAGTTTCATGCACTTTAAGAGAAAAGTAACGGTGATAGTTTGAAGGAAACTAAACTCACCGCACGCTGCAGATTATTGCTTAGTGTTTATGCTCTGGTTCTGGGTAGTGTTTCCCAAAGGCTTTAATGGCAGAAGTCAATTGAGAAGCAATTGACAAATCTACCTGTTGTTTGGCTTTAACACAAAGCTTCACAATGATTTCCAGCTGTTTTAATTGTTCCACATAGGTCTTGTCAGTTGATTTAATGCGTTGCGTTAAAAAATAGTCCGTGAGTATTTTAATGATTTTATCCGCATGGTTTTCTTTGTTGACAACCCATCGAACCATTTGATTCGTGGATTGCGCATCTTGTTTCTTCTCTAATTTTTTTATTTCATTCATTGACTTTTCAACGGTTCTAGCATCTTCGAGCATCATTTTGATGCGCATGGGATCATCATAGATACCGCAGGGAATCTGACAGTGCGAGTAGGTCAGGGCGGATGTGAACGCTAACATGACAAAAGTCACTAGTGTAAAAGGTTTCATAAGCGGGTTTCTGCTCAAATAATTAAAAGTGAGAACATAATCCGCTTATGCTTGAAAAGCAAGTCAGAGTGTTGGCTGATGAGCCCGACAATTGGTTTGTTGGAAAGTATAGGCAATAACGCCACAAATAAGATTAACCATGAACCCTGAAAGATTTCGGTGTCTTGAATATTCGATCTGATAAATATTTTCAATTGATCGAAAACCGACTCAATCACAAAACACTTACGAAGAGTATGTCATTATCTCAGTGCAAAATAGCTTGCATGGTTATTTGCATGCAAACAGCAATTAAAAGCTCTTGTGAATTTTAAGTGGGTAAATATGCTTAAGTTTTTATATCATTTGACCCTTTGCTGAACATTAATAGGCTTAATTAGTGATTTAGAGGGGCTGCCCTTCGATTACCATCATTAACATTAACTCATCATTCGTTTTTCGAAAGAACCAATTAAAGCTATCAATAGCTCTGACAGAATTCTGATTATTTTTTGTTACAGTGGAAAGTGACTTTCAACTGCTCTAATAATAACGTTTTATCAGCAATTGAATTTTTTTACTTTCGTTCATTTATTTTGAAACTTATTAACGTCATCCTAATCAACTGATTAGGTTATATAGGGTCGCCTGTTGAATTGATGAATTTTCACATATTAGGAAATTGGCTCTGATTCTAGATTAATTGATTTTTTATTTATTATGGAGACTTAATTATGTTTATTAATAGATGCATACTTATTTTTTTTTGTTACAAAATTATGTATATATTGCTGAAGCAAAACCACCTAAATTACCCAAAGGGATAATGACTGAACAAGAGAAAGGTTTGCCTACAGGTAAAGCACTAGGGGCGATAGAAAAAACTATAGATAGTGCATTTAATAAAGTTAGTGTAAATGATGACAGGTATCGTGAAGTTGTAAGTTCAGTGTCTGCAGTAGAAAATATAGAAGAAGCTCTGGTTAATCTACAAAACAGAGAGTTTTTTGTTTTAATGGATGCAAGTGCGAGCATGTGTCAGCGTGATCCTAGCCCTGAGAATTGTAAAATTTGGAGTAGATGGGATTCAGCGAAAACTGCACTTAAAGGAATCTTATCTGTTTTGCTGAGTTTGGATAAAGATAACCAAATTACTGTACAATCTTATCAAAGTGAAGGTGTGACCCATAAAGCAGAAGTCCATAATGAAGATGAGGTAGACACTTTTTTCAAAACCGTGAAACCAAATGGGGGGACGCCGATGGCGAATGCGCTTAACAGTATATATGAGGAAAAAATCGAACCCGTTATTGATAAAAAGGAGACCGCTACTTGTATAGTCTTTACCGATGGTAGCCCAAATAGTAAGGCGTCAGTATTTGCTTTTTTTGATAGAATACAAAATAAATACGGCGACAAATTATCTGATAAAATGCTAACTTTCCAATTCATTCGTATCGGCGATGATCCTCAGGCAATACAATTCTTGAAAACGTTGGACGATGATTGCGATGAAGAAAACCTCAACAAGCCAAAACGATTTAAATGGGATATCATTGATACAAAATCTGATAATTTTATTTTTGCAACCGATCCCAAAATTCCTACCGGTCAACAGGGTGTCTTGCAAGCGATATGGGAAAGTGTTATGGGTTAATTATTTCACTGGGGCGGAGAGCAGCTTTTAAAATCATGTTTTATCTGTCCCTGAGAGAGTGTCTGTAGATACCTCTTGAAGTAACTCATCACTTAAGTTCATTTAGTATTGCACTATCTGAACTTATTCCAAAATTGGCAGATCTCTCCTATTTATTTTTCTTCACCTTTGATGGATGTGTCGAGGTTTTAAATTCAGTTATTGCTATGCACTTTAAAATATTAATATCCTAATCCAAAGACTTTTATCGGTTCTATTGCAATGCCACCATCGCCATTTATTCATCTTGCGATTGGGAATTGATGCTTTAACAACTGTGTTGTTTAGTTACTGTCACTTAAAGTGACAAATATTTGTCATAAAGGTGACATAATTTTATCAAATATTTGTCACGCTCAATCGTGTTTGTTAGTATTTTTATAGTGTAACTTTTTGATTTTTTTAGTTTTATTTAAAATTTTCAGTAGCTGGCACAGAAGCTGCGTATAAGGTATTGTCCCCTCCAAGGATGGGGGTGAACTAATCTCAAGGAGTGAGAATATGTTTCAACCAGTCGCTATCGAACCACATCAAGACAATGTTTCCAACCACAAATGGGTTACCCTGAATCATTCGAAGGATATAAACCATACACCTTCTTTGATGGATGATCTTTTGTTATTTCAATCTGATGTTCAAAGTGTTTATCGTGAAGGTCGCTCGATGTTAGCATCCTATTGGATGAAAAATGAAAAAGCGTTGAAAAAGAATAAACAGAAGTTGCAAGCTATAAAGGCTGGTTAACAGCCTTTAAATAAAGATCATTCGAATTTGGGATTGAATTCGGCTTGATTGTCGTTTTTATGTTTTAGGATGGCGGCAGTATAAAAAACATCCGTTGAGCTATTGACCGCTGTTTCGACAGCGTCTTGCAAAATACCAATCATAAAGCCAATAGCGACAATGTTCATAGCGACTTCATTATTGATACCAAACAAACTCGCCGCTAATGGGATAAGCAGCAAAGAGCCGCCTGCGACCCCAGATGCACCACAGGCACATAATGCTGAGACAATTGCTAATAATACAGCACTAAAAAAATCCACCTGTATGCCAAGCGTATAGACAGCACTTAGCGTAAGCACAGAAATAGTAATGGCAGCACCGGCTGTATTCATTGCAGCGCCTAAGGGAATAGAGACAGAGTAGGTCTCTTGATCTAAGCCTAATTTTTGGCAGAGCTCAATATTTATTGGGATGTTTGCTGTGCTTGAACGGGTGAAAAAAGCGGGAATGCCGCTTTCTCTTAAGCAGAAAAACAAGAGTGGGTAAGGGTTTTTTCTAGTAACCAGAAAGACCAGTAGGGGGTTAATAGTCAATGCAAAGATCCCCATTGTTATCAATAGAATAGATAGCACATGAATATGGCTAAGTAATCCATTCAATCCGCTACTTGATAGCGTTTGTACGGTTAATCCAAATACGCCTAATGGGGCAAGACGAATAACAAAGCGTACAATTTGTGTTATGCAGCCGCTCAGGTCTAAAAAAACCTGTTTAGTTGAATCTGTTGCATGCCTGAGTGTTAAGCCTAGACCTACGCCCCAGACAATCAGACCTAAATAATTTCCTTCTATCAATGCGTTTATTGGATTGTCGATCAATTTGAATAAAATACGGATGAATACAGCCCCAATTCCCTCTGGAGAATTGGATGCAGGAAGGTTTTCCATTAGATGAATCTCAACAGGGTAGAGAAAACTTACCCCAACTGAGAGGAATGCCGCAGCCAGCGTACCGGCAATGTATAACATGAATATGGGTTTTACTTTAGGCTTTTGATTGGCTTGCTGATTAGCAATCGCGGACGCCACCAGCATGAGTATTAAGACCGGTGCAATAGATTTAAGTGCTCGAATGAATAGATTGCCTAGTGTTTCAGCATAAATACTTATTTCCGGGAATGATAAAGCATAAATACACCCAAGAATCATCCCTAGGAGTATTTGTATAATCAGACTGTTTTTAATCAGATCAATGATTTGCATGATTCTTGACCAGTGTTTATTTCAAGCATAGATGAGTTTCAATAGCAGGGTTAGTGAGTTTTACTTTTTGGTTACTTCATTGTTTGAATTAAGGGGGTTAATGACCCCTGTGATTTCTCAACTTTCTGCAATCACGGTACCCTTGGGAGGTGAATCGTTTAACTTGGTTAGCGTTATGCTGATTAATAACCTGAGCTCGAGTTTTAAAAACTTAATGCTCAAAGGCAGCTATTGGAGATGCTCGTATCATTTGATAAAGCTTGCATCATTAGTGTGAGAAATAGTAAAAAGTTCCGTGTATGCCGAACTTTTAGCGTTGAATAGATTATTTTTATTTAAGTAAACTCTCCGGAACGAATTTCAATTAATTGTTTTTTATGAGTTTTTTTGTTCGTCGGGGTTGCCATTCCAAGGCAGAAGACGATAATCCAATTGATTCTGGTATTCCAAATACGGATATTTGATGATTTCAAAATAGGGTGAATAATCAAAATCACTTGGCACGCACAATTTAGGGTTTCTCCTAAATAACTGAATGTTTTGTTCATCATCGACCTTGATCAATGGAAGTATAGGGAATTGAACAAAATCAAATGCTTCGGCGATCATTGTCGAGCACACGGTTTTTGTACTGCTACCAACATGTGTAGAAAAAAGGGAAGAGCGCCATCTTCTTGGCATAAACCACCAGGGAAAGAAAAAGCGCGCTAAATCAAATATCTGCCTGACATCATAGTCATACCCTAATCGGCTAATACAAAAACGTATGACGTCTGTTGCATCATTAAACTTAAGCCCTTGAGGTCGTGCAATACGTATATGGTCACCTTCATAGTAGCGAAGGGGTCTAAGAATGGTACCACAGCCTAATTCGCTCTCTATAATCACCTGGTCGTTCTCACCACCTTGGTAGTGCTTTTTGAGAGCCTCACGAAGCGTAGGGTTTTCTATTTCTGGAATTCGACCAATATATAGCGCAGCGTGAGACCAAGGGCTTTGTGTGATAAGTTTAATCACTTCACTGACACGACTTCTCCCCTCGATGAGTATGACATCACAGGGTTTTAGCTCATGCCGCATTTTTTCGAAGTTGGACATAGGGACTTCGGGTTTGCTGGCTTTGCGGTTGAGCCAGTTAATGATGGGCTCGCTGAACATCGGCAATCCTTTATTTTTAAAAATAATTATTTATCTGAACTATCAATAAGGGTTCTGACATGCGTTGTTGGATTCTATGTAAAAAAGTATAGACCTGATATACTCAGTAGCGACCTTCAAACCTCATTGACTGAAAAAATTCATCTTATGTCCCTAGATTTAGATGCTTTGTTAGCCCGTGTTCATTCGTCAAATACATTGCCACCTGTTCACCAGTGGAAGCCTACGGTCGAAAATACCATAGATATTGTGATTGATCTTGGGGGTCGCTGGATTCATGAGGGTGAGATTATTGAAAGGCAGGCCATTTGTAAGC
>CAKMZU010000062.1:9784-12246 GCA_929200485.1 uncultured Gammaproteobacteria bacterium
GCTTTCAAGCATTCTGGTTTTTGAAAACGAAAGTTATTATTTAAAAACACCGGTTGAGAAAGTGGCCATTCAGGTGATGGATGTTCCTTTTGTCGCTGAAGTGGTGATTGATGATGAGGGAGCTAACCCTTATTTTGTTACGCAAACAGAAGATATCATACCATTTGACGCTCAAATGGAATCAGAATTAAGAAATTATCAAGGTGTCGATATTCCCTATATCAAAGTTCGTGATAATCTATTTGCTCGCCTTTCTCGCTCGCTTTTTTTTGCGTTTGCTGATGATGATCGCTCACACAAGGTTATAGATGGGCTCTGTTTTTACCAGCAGAAGGATGGGCTGCTGCCTTTGGGGCGTTTAAAAGATTAATTATTTCAGCTGGAACGGGGCGTTTTGATTTTGTTAATTCCTGATTCATCCTTACGAATGAATCAAAGGGCATGCTGCTGCCAACCCAGTTGAGAAGCCAGTTTGGGATTTTTCCATTCGGTCTTACTGCACTGATCGCTGAAAAATATGTTTTTCCATCGTCTAGGCGTTTCAAAGTATATTCACTGCCACTGAGCTCGCCCAATAGCGCCTTAACTGGCGGTTGAACTTCTTTTAGTCCAGTCTCTGCTGCAATGTCGTCATAATCAATGATGACGGTATTGCCATTATCTCTTATCTGAACATCAATACGAGAAAAGAAATAACGATCTTTAATGGGCCATGGCGCATCAAAGAGGCTGAATTGCATAAAAGATGTTGGCCATTGATTATCCTTGTTAAGTTCTTTGCAGCTGATGAGTTTTGGAATCCATTGTGTCGCGCTTTGGTTGTCAAGTAGAAGCGCAACAACCTTTTCTATTGGGTAAGGGATAATCCCTTCACCTTTAAATGAATAGAGTGTGCTGTGCGGTATATGTTTTTTGTAGGCTTTGACACCATGCTTTTCTTTGATAAATAGCCACTGTTCAGCTTGAGTATTTGTGGATTGTGCGCTTAGCACCCATAGAAAAATGTTAAGAATAATCAGTCTAAGGAGTTGATTCATTGATATTTCTAAAAAGGCTCTTATGTATAAAAGTAATTTTATCAGAATTATATGACAATGATGGTTTTTTTAAACTCAATGAAAGGTAATGCTGAGTCAAAAGATTAGGCTGTCCTTGTTTGTGGGTATATCTTTTTAGAGAATTAGTTTAAAAAATCATTCGCTCTCCCCTTGAAACTTCATCCCATGCCCCCATAAACAAGCACACTAATTGATTTAACCCTGTAATTGATATTTCAGTTGATATTTGGAGAGTACAATGACCGAGGCAACCAAAGAGACCTTAGGTTTTCAGGCCGAAGCAAAACAGTTATTACAGTTAATGATTCACTCTTTATACTCAAATAAAGAGATATTTTTACGTGAATTGATTTCCAATGCATCGGATGCTTGTGAAAAGTTGCGTTTTGATGCCGTGTCAAACCCAGATTTATATCAAGGGCAAACTGAGCTGGAAATTAGAATCGAATTGGATGAAGAAGCCAAAACTATCAGTATTTCTGATACAGGTATTGGCATGAACCGAGAAGATGTCATCGGTCACTTAGGGACTATCGCCAAATCAGGGACTTCTGAGTTTTTGAAGCAACTGACTGGTGATGAGAAAAAAGACTCGCAATTGATTGGCCAGTTTGGTGTTGGTTTTTATTCATCATTTATTGTTGCCCATAAAGTCGAGGTGATCACTCGTAAAGCCGGACTCGCTGAAGATGAAGCCGTTCATTGGGTGTCTACGGGCGAGGCTGACTTTACTGTTGAACCAACGACTAAAGACAAGCGTGGGACCACTGTTATCCTTCATTTAAATGAAGATCAATTAGAGTTTGCACAGGGTTTCCGTATTCGTTCCATCATTAAAAAGTATTCAGATCATATTGCCATTCCTGTGATTATGAAGTCTGAACCAATACCGGCAGCCGAAGGTGAAGAGCCTAAAGAGCCAGAAGATGAAGTCGTCAATAAAGCGACTGCTTTATGGACACGCGCCAAGTCAGAAATCACAGATGATGAATATAAAGAATTTTATAAACACATTTCTCACGATTTTGCAGATCCTTTAACCTGGAGTCACAACAAAGTCGAGGGTAAGCTGGAATATAACAGCCTGTTGTATATCCCATCGGCTGCACCATTTGATCTATGGAATAGAGAGTCAGTTCATGGCCTTAAGCTTTATGTCAATAGAACCTTTATTCTTGATGACGCAGAGCAATTTTTGCCGCTGTATTTGCGTTTTGTAAAAGGTATTGTTGACTCTAAAGATATCTCTTTGAATGTGTCGCGTGAGATTCTTCAGCTTGATCCTGTGGTTGAGAGTATGAAGTCGGGATTAACCAAGCGTGTGTTGGATATGCTTGAAAAAATGGCGAAAAAGAGCCCTGAAGACTATCAGAAATTCTGGGATGTTTTTGGTCAGGTCATCAA
>CAKMZU010000062.1:12256-13214 GCA_929200485.1 uncultured Gammaproteobacteria bacterium
TCATCAAAGAAGGGCCAGCCGAAGATTTTGCTAATAAAGAGAAAATCGCTAATTTATTGCGTTTTACCACTACCGAATCTAAAGATAATACTCAATCTGAAACGTTGAAAGGGTATTTGGAAAGAGCAAAAGATGCTCAGGATAAGATTTATTATATTGCTGCTGAAAACTTAACGACGGCAAAAAATAGCCCTCACCTTGAAATTTTCAAGAAGAAGGGCATTGAGGTTTTACTTCTGACGGATCGTGTTGATGAATGGTTAATGAGTCATCTTCAGGAATTCGATGGCAAAACCTTCCAGGACATTGGTCGTGGTCAGTTAGATCTTGGTGAAATTGAAGATGAAGAAGATAAGAAGCAGCAGGAAACGCTTGAAAAAAATAGCGAAGATTTGATCAAACGTATCAAAGATGCATTAAGTGATGATGTTCAGGAAGTTCGCGTGACTCACCGATTGACGGATTCACCTGCTTGTTTGGTTGTTGGTGAACATGATATGGGTGCTCAAATGAAGCGAATCATGGAGCAGGCAGGTCAGGCAATTCCAGATAGCAAGCCTATTTTTGAAGTGAACCCTGAGCATGCACTAGTGAAGCGGCTTGATCAGGAAAGCGATGAAGATCGATTTAATGACTTAACTTCTATTTTGTTTGATCAGGCAAGCCTTGCTGAAGGTGGTCATCTTGAAGATCCTGCAAGCTATGTTCAGAAACTGAATAAACTTTTGCTTGAAATGACGCAATAACCTTCCACAATAAAACGTGTGAACCATCAAAAGGGCATATTCGCCCTTTTTTATTTTTAAGGGGTATTTAATGACTCAACCTTTAAGCACTGAGCCTGGAAAAAAGGTAGCAGTGTTAGGTGGCGGTAGTTTCGGAACAGCGATTGCAAACCTGATAGCAGAAAATCAGCATCATGTAACTCTTTGGCTGAGAGACCAAGACCGTGCTGATG
>CAKMZU010000063.1:0-3489 GCA_929200485.1 uncultured Gammaproteobacteria bacterium
AGCCTTCAACGTAGCTGAAAGCCTTGAAATTAGTGCCCGAAGGGGCATCTATAAATAAATCCGACATCCCTTTTAATGGAACATTTATTTTAAGAAACAAGGTCAATAGCTTTTTTGACAGAAGCCAAAAGCAATTTTTAGAGGTGCCCTTAAGCCTTTACAGCTGTCGACTAAGGCTAGCTATCACATTACCGAATGGCATTGCATTTCCTTCTTTATAATGTTGCCTTATCCCACCAACCAAAAGTCATGCGTTGACTTCAAAGCAGTTTTTTTCACTTCACGAAACCAGTGCTATCAGACCACTATAGTGTTTATTTGCGCTTACGCAAAGCGAGCTATCTATCGGACAATAATTAAATGAACTTAATTCATTAAAATTAATCAAAAATGTAATTTACATTTTTTTACCTTTCATATTTAAAAGACTGAACTGGTAGAACGCGATTTTAGAAAATATCAAAAACACAAAATAATTGTGTCGTAGCATATCGACGCCTCCATCAAACCTTTAGGCTAGAAAAATGCAAATAAAATCTTTCTTATCCTATTCCATTGCTTTTTTAATGTGTATTAGCTTAACCGCTAATACATCAGAAATGGTTAATACAACTGACGGATATTCGGTTAGTAGTTACTATCCCTGTTTGTTGTATTGGCGAGATGAGGCCAACCTAAAACGCCCTGATGCAATCAAGGTACCTGACGGTCATTGGGTCGGTGGCTACTATTCCAGCTGGTCTTATTGGCGAGGCGGGTCTGGCCTCAAAAGCCTTGATGCAATCAAGGCACAATCAGGCGCGGCCAACTTCATCAATTATGCTTTTCTTGGCGTGACGACCAATGCCATACTGAATAACCCCAAGCCAGCGTATGGTGGTATCACCCTCCCTGCATCAGCACAAGGGCCTGCGGGAACAATTCTAGATATCGAAGCATTAGCAGATAATCTCGACGGTAGCTGCCCTGGAGATGCAGGAGATCCAAAATGGTGTGCAGCCTCCCATGTATATCAATACCTAAAAAAATATCGTGCTGCTAGCGATAACCAAACGATTTTAATGGCTTCTATTGGTGGCTGGAGTTATACACCAAGATTTACTGAGTTTTATCAAGACTACAAAAAAGACCATAGCGTTTTAACGACTTTTTATGATTCAACTATCAACTGGTTAAAGAATCATCCCGATTTTGGGGGTATTGATATTGATTGGGAATATCCCGGATTAGGCCATGAAGAATCCCCAAGCTGCAAACATGCAGGTGAGGGAAAATTGTACACGGAGATGTTCGCAGGGCTTCGCCAAAAACTTGGCAGTCTAAATGGCAAACATTATTATTTAACTGCGGCGATTGTTAGTTCAGTTAAAAAAGCAAAAGATGAAGTTGCTCAAGGTGTTGATTTTAAGTCAATTTCAAATTCTGTCGATTGGTTTAATTTAATGTCATTTGATATTCATGGGGAATTTGATGCAGCTCAGCCAGCTACAAAGGCAAAAGCGTTATCAATGAGCGATCCAGACGAGCTGCAAAATGTTATTGATTATTATCTGAATACTGGTATTCCACCTAATAAAATTTTATTGGGATTGCCAGCATATGCGCGAGAGATGCTGGTCAAAAATCAACCCTCTAAAGACAATAACTACGGATATAAGGGCGACTTACACTATGATAATTATGAAAATTATTATAAGGCATTTAGTAAGGAATATTACTCCGACAATAAAGCCTATTTTGATTACCAGGACAACCCGAATATTGAACCTTACTATCCGGTAGGCGGGATGGTTGATTTTACCGGAATATATGATTATCAATGTTTCCTCAGTGATATTACCAATGGCCTGGCTCAAAGCAAATGCAACGTATTATCGCCAATGGACAATCGAGGCAATGTGGGTCAGCTTCCGCCATCAGATCTGCACCTGAGCACACCAAAACCTGGCGTGGCCTGGCTATCAGGAAGTGAGCAAAATATTGCTGCTAATTTTCAGAACGCACCAACAAATACATATCCTGCTTATCCAGTGTTTACTCTTGATACCCAAGATACTATTCACTACAAAATAGAAAATATCGTTAAAAAAAATAAATTAGGAGGGGTTTGGTTTTGGGAGCTTAGCCAGGATGCCTTGGAAAATCCTGCTTACTCATTGTTTGGGCAAGCTTGTAAAGATTTAGGTAAAAATGGCAAATGTATTCTCTCATCAGCGCCTACATCAGGGAAAAATCAGGAGCCAGAAAAATGTAGCGCAAGTGATACAGATTGTATTGAATTAAGCCTTAAGTTCTCATTTGAAATATAACGATAAGGGTACAAGCTATACTTCAACCGGATGCAGGGGGGATGTCATCATGCACCTGACTCTATGGCGCATGTATCTTTACAAAATGGTAAAACATTGACTATCGCTCCAACGGGGAAACACCCCAATAACACCATAGGTATAAGATGAGGTGCGAGAATTAGCAGGTATGATAATTGGAAGAAGTTTAATTTAAGTGGGGTCAGATATACCAGAAAGCCCCTCAACAAAATCAATCATCTCACGCGGGGAGGCCAAGGTTACATCAGGCGTAATATCTTCATTATTATCCTTGCCGTGACTAATCCAAACCGATTGTATACCCGTTTGATTTGCACCTAACACATCAGTCGATAGTTTATCGCCGAAATGAATCGCTTCAGATGCTGAAACACCGGCTAGCTTAAGGGCTTTTTCAAAGATGCTACGTGCGGGTTTTTCTTCTTTTTCCATGCCGCCGATCAAGATAAAATCCGTATACTGTTTAAGACCGATGGCTTCGATCTTTAACACTTGAGAATATTCGGGTCCATTGGTAATGATCCCAATAATATAATCATCTCGCCAAATCTTTATCGCACCCTCAAGTTCTGGGTAAAAACCTAAGGCAGCTTTCCTGTTTTTATTAAAATTATTCTGAAGCGCATCTATTTTATCCGGGGTTTGAGCAAATCCTGCCTCATCAAACAACAAGCTTAATAATTGTTTTCGAAAGCTGCTTTCATCAATGATGGGGTATAACACTGCTTCTTTTTCTTTAGATAATCGCTTATAAATGCCCTCAATATATTCAGTGGCAATTTCTTCAGCTATGACTCGCTGATTAATGAGCTGATCGATTTCTAAAACTAACGCCTTTTTTGCTTTTTTATCAGCAAGTGAGGTATCACAGAGCGTTTCATCCATATCAAAAAATAGCGCTTTAATCATTCTTATTTCTTTTTAAAAAGTGACATAACTTTAGTGAACGGCGTGTCGCTGGCACTTTCCGGGACTTCAATGGTTGGCTCTGCGACATCATTCCAACAATCTAATAAAGAGGCTAATTCCTGACATTGATTAGCCAGAAAATCCAGCTCTTCTGGTGAGCCTTTCTCACCTTCAAACAACCCAAATAAGCTGAGTTCTTGAGTGAGCGTTAAATCCTTGGTGGCATTTTTATAGACTTCAAGCTTCCAAC
>CAKMZU010000063.1:3499-4339 GCA_929200485.1 uncultured Gammaproteobacteria bacterium
GGTATTGTTTACCGCATTTCGATAAAGCCGTAATTTAGTGTTCAAATGGACGCATGAAAAGTCATGCAACTCCCCTGCTGAAGAAAAATCTGTGGCTAAGACCTTACACCCATCCGGTTGAGAGGCTGCCAAGGTGGCCGTACGCTCTTGATCATTCAATACTGCTAAAAAACCAAATAGCTGCCCTGCCGTTAATTGCCCTACAGCAAAAGGGCCAGGTTTATCGGTTGAAAAGACATCAACCGTACCTCGAAGCAAGCTATAGAAAAAAGGTGATTTATCGAGCTTGGCAAGAATAACTTCACCCGGAGAGTACTCCTGTAATTTGCTGTTCTGCATCAAAAACTCAAATTGATCGAACGACTCATGCTGCAGCTCATTGAAAAAGGCAATCTGGCTGGTCACCTGCAATTGCTCCAACTCATTCAATGACGTCAATGCTTGCTCTTTCATTTAAGACCCAAAAGAAAAATCGACAAGGAACTTCCAAGTTTACCCGCATCTTGTAAATCAGCAAATGAGCGAGCGATAAGAATGCGACCAAGTTAATACTCAATCTGACATTTTTTGTCACTTTTTGACATTAAAAAGCTTTCTCGTTTTTATGGATTATTTTTCAACAAAGGCTCTTTCTATAACAAAGTGTGCTTGCTTACCTTGCCTGGACTCTTTAAAACCCTGCTGACTCAACATGGCGGAAAAATCCTTCAACATGCCAGTGCTGCCACACAACATAAAACGATCATCAGTGAGCTTGGGTGTTGGCATGCCAATTTTTTCAAATAACAAACCGGTTCGAACAAGATCGGTTAAACGGCCATTATTTTTGTAGGATTCTCG
>CAKMZU010000063.1:4349-4981 GCA_929200485.1 uncultured Gammaproteobacteria bacterium
ACCGCAGGAAAATAGATGAGCTTCTCTCTGACTTCCTCACCAAAATACTCATTATTTGGAAGCTCTTCTTGAATAAATTGTTGATAGGCCAGATCACCGACTTCTCGAACGCCATGAGTCAATATGATTTTATCGAAGCGTTCATAAACATGAGGATCTTGAATGATACTTAAAAAAGGCGCAAGACCAGTGCCCGTTGATAATAAATAAAGATGTTTGCCAGATAACAAATGGTCGGGTATGAGCGTCCCTGTTGGCTTGGTACTTAGCAAGATGGTGTCACCCTCTTGAAGGTTTTTAAGCCTGGATGTTAATGGGCCATTGGGCACTTTAATACTGAAAAACTCTAAATGATCGGCATAATTTGGACTGACAATACTGTAAGCACGCATTAGGGGTTTTCCGTCCACCTCAAGACCAATCATAACAAAATGGCCATTTTCAAAAGTAAACGACTGCTGCCTGGTGGTTTTAAAGCTAAACAGATTCTCATTCCAGTGATGAACTGATAACACCTGCTCTTTTATGATACTTGCCATAACTTTTGCCCAACTCCGATTTAACTTATAGACAAACGAAGTGTACGCCCGAACCAATTATAAAATAAATTTATTAAATTAACATGATAAATC
>CAKMZU010000063.1:4991-8738 GCA_929200485.1 uncultured Gammaproteobacteria bacterium
AATCAATTTTAATGATATAAATGTTTTATATGAGAACAAAGACCGTTACACAACAAAGCTGTGGGACTCGCTTTTAGACTGAAAGTTCAGTGCATTTGAGGGGAGTCACCGCGCTTAATTGCTTAACCAGATTGGAAAAGGGAATAAAGCCGATCTGCTGCCCTGTAATGTTGCCTTTACTATCTATCCAAAACAAGGTGGGTGTTGCCTTTACGGGCGGAATCAAACGAAGAAAAGCCTTAGTTGCCTGATAGAGCGGGTATTTGGCTTTTAATTGCCAACCCATTTTTTTTAATGCCCACCGGCTGCCATTAACACCAATGGCAGCGATGGAGAATTGCTTATCACAAGATGCAAGTAAATTGAGTACCTTTGACTGCTTCAAACACCAGCTGCAATCAGGCTCAAAGAACAACAAGAGCACTGATTGACCTGTGACTGGCTGTGAGGGCAGATCATCAAAAATAGGCGCTTTAAAGGCTTCAGCATAAAAGGATTGCTCAATCCCAGCTGAGGGTTCACGGGTTTCACTCGAAAGTGATCCCATACTTATCCCCGTTACTGTCAGAGAGACTAGCAATGCCTGGAAAATATTCATATTATCAATTCACAACGTACATTAAAACTTCCAGGTTACACCGGCATAAGCTTCACGCCCGCGCAGTGAGCCATGGATGTACGCCACATCAATATTACCACCAGCATCATACATTAATGGCGATTCATCATTCCCTGCCTGTGTTTCATCCAGTAGATTATTCACACCGATATAGGCACTGAGATTTTCACCCAACTCACGTTGCACTTTGCTATTCACAATAAAATAGGCATCTGCTGTAGTCGTTTTTTGACTCGACTCAACCCCATACTTTATATCATTCACATCCACAGCCATTTGATCATAGCCTTCATAGCCATATTTAGTAAGGTTACGTTCGCCAAACCATACGACAGTAGTGATTAGCTCCCAATCATTGACATCCCAATCCATATTAAAGGTAATGCGTTTATCTGATGGTGCAATAGAATAAGACTCTCTAAAGGTTTTATCGTAGAAAAAGCTTTCCAGAATTAAATCAAGGCCAAAATTAGCTGTCACTTGATAACCTATTGCCAGGTCCGCTACTGACACGCTCGCAGTTTCATCCAGCTGCGTCAACAAAGGCACTGACTCCCCATCAACTTCTTTTTCAGAAATCGTCGCCAGGTTGTCAACTTGGGTATAAGCAACCGAGAGTGTAGCTGTCAATGGCGCGTTCTCATAGCTCAGCGCATAAGTGGTTGAAAGAGAACGCTCAAGCTCATCAATATCGACCTCAAAACCTGCTTCTGAATCCAACATACCATGATCAGATTCAAAGAATGATAGCGGCGCTCGATAGCCACGGCCACCGGATAAACGAGACGTCCAATAATCATTATGAAAATAACGTACATCCATTCGAGGCGAAACAATGGTTCGATTAATCTCAACTCCTGGCTTTTGCGGGTCAGTAAAGTCTGCTTTGACCTTATCCAAGCGAAGCGCTAAAGCCACTTCAAAGGAATCCGAAGGCTGCCAGGTATCCTGAAGATAAAATCCTGTTACATCATAATCAAAGCTATCAGACACATATTTATTACTTTGAGCACCTGCGCGAGAATGGGAGTTTAACGTCTCCACTCTTTGGTCAATACCAAAAGTTAACAAATGATCGTTATGTACCATCCAGTTAAATTTGGCATCAAAAAACAACATTTCATCCACTGCCTGATAATCAAACCCTTCGTAAAAAGAATCTTGCGTATGCTTCGCATAGCTTGTTGATAAAGCCATATTCCACTTATCTGTCAGCTCTGACAGCCAGGTGAACGCCAGCTCATCCCGCTCGGTTTCAACCCATTCAGTCAATTCCCAGGCTTTGCCGATATAATCTTCTTTTACATCGCCGTCTTTAAATAAGGCGGCACTTCCAACCTCGTCATACCGCTCCAAAACATCCGAGGGTGAAGATATTTTGCCATCGGCAAAGGTTTTACCGAGCATAGGTCCCCCAAAAATTTCAGAGCGAATATGCGCAACTCGAAAGCTTAAATGATTGCTCAAGCCAATATCTTTAGAAAATCTTGAGATAAGACTAAGATTTTCAAGATGAGGCGATTCACTAACGCCATTATCATCGGCATCAAACTGATCTCGTACATCGTATTGTGCAATGAGGGTAGCTTTTGCAGTGCCATCTTCAGAAACACCGGTGCCTAGAAAGCCTAATTTTTTAAAGCCATTTTCTCCGCCAGAAATATCAAGTTCAGCAGCGCTCTCAACCGCTTCTTTAGTGATGATATTGACAACACCGCCAATAGCTTCAGGAGCAATCAATGAAGCACCCGCTCCTCTTGCCACATCAATACGTTCTATACCCGTGGTCGGAATAGCATCAACCGCATAGAAACCTGAAATTAAGGTATGAGACGGTAAACCATCAACCAATATCGTGGTCTGCTCGCCTTTCATCCCATTAAGAAGGATACGTTTAACACCGCACATGGAGCATTCATTATTGACACGGACGCCTGGCGTGCCTTCAAGCGCTTCACTTAAATTAATGGCATTTTTATCCTCGATATCATCGCTGGAGATCACTTCGGTTTTCATGATGGTATCGGCTAATGCGCCCTGCTGGTTCAGCCGCTCTTTAACCCCTTGAACAGTCACTTCTTCAAGGGCATACTCTGCAAAAATCGACGATGATACCAGAACACTGCCAATGCCTAAAAACCTGCAAAAACCATTAAATGGCTTCATAGAAACCCCTTATCATTAATTTTATTTATAATTAATCCGGGTCACAAAGGGAGAGGATAGAAACAAAGCGCCCTATGATCCTACTTAAAAGGCAAAGCTTTTACAGGGTATGGAGGGATAATTGCATCTGCCTTTTGTTGCCCTTCGCAACAACTGGCCAATAGCAGGCTGGTATCGGGCTTAGGGCGAAATTATGAAATGGATAACGCCAATCACCGTTGCGAGGGCAGCGTCAGAATCAGCGTCTTTATCGATAAAAAGCGATAATACAGGCCTTTACTGACTTCCCATTAAAGCCGCTTGAAACAAGCTGAGACTTCACCAACTATTGA
Source organism: uncultured Gammaproteobacteria bacterium (assembly GCA_929200485.1). Classification (GTDB taxonomy): domain Bacteria; phylum Pseudomonadota; class Gammaproteobacteria; order Pseudomonadales; family DT-91; genus CAKMZU01. The sequence goes on from CAKMZU010000063.1 coordinate 8,109, forward strand.
GAGACGCGAATATTATCAATAATGATTGTTTATTTCAATTAGTTATCAAAAACCTCATCATCCCTTCAACATTCCAATCACTGATTAGCCGATTCATGTTTCAAAAAATTCAGAAATTTCGAAAAAAAATAAAATCTCAAAAATATGCAGAAAAAACCATTAGAAAAATCATCAAATCTAGAAAATTAAAAAAATAAAATCCAAAGTTTTATTAACAAACCCCACATTTGACCGATACTTAAGAGAGGCTTGTTATTTATTTACTGAAAAATAATAAACTTTTTCCTTTGTTGCTATTCAAAGGAAGCTACTACAATGATTATTGGATTACTACTGTATGAAAAAGAAGTCTAAAATTTTATTTATGTTGCTGCTACTGCTAACGCAGGTCAATCAAGTCTTTTCTATGAACTGGACAACAGCATCTGATTTTTTTACATCGAGTTTGGGCTCTATAAAAGACAGTATGCCATTAACCGGTGAGCGGGGTTTCTTAAATTCGGCAGCGAACTCGGTTGCCAGTACAACCGTATCTGGTTTCCTTCAACCCATGATTAAAAAGAGATTTTTTGATCCCAAGATTTATATTCATAAAGGAACAGGGGGATTTTCATCAAAAATTCCTAAAGG
>CAKMZU010000063.1:8748-13045 GCA_929200485.1 uncultured Gammaproteobacteria bacterium
GTCTACTATAATGCGCATCTGCAAAACGAAATTAACCGCTACATTGAAATTTTACGTGAGTTAGAACCCCATGACATTAAGCCACATTTCGTTTTCCGTGGACCTCCCGGTACCGGTAAAACCATGCTGGCAAAAATCATTGCTAACCGAACCGGCTTTTCGTATGAGTTCATCTCAGGGGCTGGAATACTCCAATTCTCAGAAGCTGAAGCCATTCGTGAAATGTCGGAGCTGTTCGACCGTATCGATAAGCCTGCAAAAAAACGCAGTGATGTCACCGTGGTTATTTTCGATGAAGCGCAAGATTTCTTAATGGAAAACTTCAGACAGCAACGCTTTATTATGGCAAACATTAATAACTTTATGTTTACACGCTCAAGTGAGCCTTCAGCCAACTACTTTTTCATCTTCACTTATAACTCATTATTCCCTATTGATGAGCGATGGATCCGTCGTATCGATCATCACATCCACTTCGACTTGCCGGATATGGACACTCGAAACAAACTATGGGCTTTTTATTTGAAGAAAGAAGTCCGCAAAGTTCTTAAACGCCGCGGCACGAAAGAAGAAGTCGATTTCTTTACCGAAAACCTGGATATCGTGAGTGCTGAATTATAAGCTGAATCCGACGGTTTCTCTGGCAGTAACATCTCTCAAGTGTGCAAATCCATCAGCCGCCGATTGATGACCGTTAAACCCTGGCGTTCATTCAGCATCGAAACGGCTTTAGCAGAAATTGCCAACACCCGTAAGAAATATCAAATTCCTGGTATCGACTTTGGTGTGGCTACCGAGCGCATCCGTAAAACGAAATCTGACGCAGATGATGTTCCTTCAGGCGAATAACATCTAAGGTGACCTAATTAAAACAGGAGGCATACTGCCTCCTTTTTTATTGCTACACTGTTGAATAGTCAATGTTTAGCCTAGATCAATGATCTAAAAGATTGTCATTTAAAAAAGCAAAGATGAACATGAGAAAAAAATCGATCGCTTATCGCAATCCCTCTCACCTGATTGCACGTTGATTGATTAGATAGTTTGAATGCTGTTATACCCATTCAACAATTTAAGGAATAAATCGTTGATTGAAGAAACGTTCACCACTGCCCTACTTTTTGCCGGCGGCCCCATTTTTATGAGTATTGTCCTACGCCTGTTCTGAATTAATTACCATCCAAAATTGACGTCCTATATAGCCGTCATGATGGGTTATCAGGCCATTGCCTACTTCCTGCTGTTCTCATTAGCATCATATAAACCCTACCAAATGTTTCTTATCTGTTTTGCTATTCCTCTATTTTTAATCACCACATCTATAGGACTCATTTTTAATCAAGTGAAAAAAGAACCAGCTGAATCATTGGCTTCGTCTGCGTTGTTGGTGGTTATATCACCATAGGTATGCATATTTTTCTCTATATTGCCTCAGTTTGGGGTGAGTTCCAGGAGCGATAGAGGCGCCTAAAATGGACAATAACGAAACCTATTCGTTTTTATGAACCCTATAAAAAACTTCTGTCTAATGACTAGTAAACTGACATGACAAAAAAACAGCAATGACTTCCTCTGACATTATTGATAATTATTCCAGGCAGATTAATGCAATCAATGATCAAATTCGAAAGAGTCCCCCGATGGGCAAAGTGGCCAGTTATATTCCCGGGTTAGACCGAGTGCCTCCTGATCTTTTTGGCATGACGTTAATGACACTCGATGAAACGGTTATTTCTGCAGGTGATTCCAAAACCCCCTTTTCACTTCAAAGCATATCTAAAGTTTTCTCGTTAACTCTTGCGCTAAAAGCTGTCGATGAAGAACTTTGGGATAGGGTTGGCGTTGAACCATCGGGCAATGCTTTTAATTCATTAATCCAGCTTGAACTCGAAAAAGGTAAACCAAGAAACCCTTTTATCAACGCAGGTGCATTAGTTATTTGTGATGTATTAATCAGCGCGTACGACCAGCCTAAACAAAAGCTATTAGAATTTGTCCGCTTTCTGGTTTGTTCGGATGAGCTATCTTACAACCAAAGTATTGCTGAATCTGAAAAAAAATCGAGCTACCGCAATGCAGCATTAATCAACCTCATGAAAGATTTTAATAATATAAAAAACCCAACAGACAGGGTACTGGATCTTTATTGTTACCTCTGCTCGTTGGAGATGAACTGCGAATCGTTAGCCCATACCTTTTTGTTTTTAGCCAATCAAGGGATTCATCCTTCAAGTAACGAACAAGTGATCACACCAAGTCAAACCAAACGAATTAACGCCATCATGCAACTCTGCGGTTTTTATGATGAAGCAGGTGAATTTGCCTATCGAGTCGGACTCCCAGGAAAAAGTGGTGTCGGTGGTGGCATTATTGCGATCAAACCTTGCCAATATGCGATCGCTGTCTTAAGCCCCAGACTCAATAAAAGAGGTAATTCCTATCAGGGTATTCACGCGCTAGAATTGTTCACTTCCTCTACGGCGAGCTCTATTTTCTAAGCCATAGATAAAGCCATATAACAATAACAAGTAAGGGTACTAACTATGTCTGGTATAACCTCTGAAACAGCCGTTTGTTTTTTTGAAGATGCCAAGGTAGGCTATCAAACCTGTGGCTTCGACTACAAATTAACCCGCAAAAACATTATTGCTTTTGCAAACGAGTGGGACCCGATGCCTTTTCACACTGACGAGAAGGCTGCAACCAACTCTCACTTTAAAGGTCTCACTGCATCAGGCGCACACCTTTATGCCATTTTTGTCAAACTTGCGCATAAACAGCCAAGAAAAATGGCCGCCCTTGCTGCACTGGGTATCAAAGAATTAAATTTTCATCAAGCAGCGAGACCAGGAGACACTTTGTACTTAAAGGGTCGCTGTATTGAACATAGAGAGTCCAAGTCTAAATCAGATAGAGGCATTGCTACCTTTCGATTCGAACTCATCAATCAGGAAGACGACATTATATTATCCCTTGAGCAACCTTTGCTCCTAGCAAAAAAATCTACTGGATTCAGTAATTTCTCAACCATTGGATAAAAGCTATCTACTGAGAAAAAACTAAAAAGAAAACACTCTTTGTCAGTTATTTCAAATTGATTTGAACTATCAAAAAAACATTCTGTCCCTATGATTAATCAATTTATTATTAACTTATGCCATGAAAATATTTGTATCTTTATTTCTAGCAACCTCTTTAACATCTTTATCAACCATAATTAATGCAGGGATATTTGAAGACAATTTAAAACGTACTTTTTTAAAAGTTATTTCTAATGCTCTGAGTATAACAACCACTGAGCTTGAATATAACCTTAACAACCGAACGTCAGAAAAGAGACTTCTTTCTTTAATTAAATCATATCAAATAGGCGCTTCTGTTTATCATGACGGTATCTATGACCCCTCGCTTTCACATTACAGCATAAGTAGAATCAAACGTTTAAATGATCAGCTTGCTAAAATTGACGCAAATATAATCAGTGAAGAGACAAGAGCTCTCCTGACAACTTGTGCAACTGTTTATAACCGCACATTAACATCCTTCGCACCCGCTGATACTGAAATATTGCTACCGCCAGCGCTCACTTTTACTCATACTGAAAATAGCAATGATGACTATTCTGAAAGTAGTGTTATAGAAAAAGAATTTGATGCTAGTATCAAAAATATTTTTTGGAAAGTTATTTCTAAGGCTTTGAATCAAGGACAAACTACCCTTGAAGAAGAAATATGTACTCTAGATACGGATGATGAGATTCATTTAGCCATAAAATCATATCACATTGACGCTTTAGTTCTTGAAGAAGGAATCTATGGCTCATTATCCTGTTACCGTTCACATTCTATTAAACGATTTGAAAAAGAATATCTTGATATTGATCCAGGTGAAATACATGAGGATACAGAAAAACTCTTTACAACGGTTACAAACATATACAACAAGACATTAATAGAAGATTATTTAACCGAAGATTGTACTTTTAATTTAGAGCCCAAAATAATAACTAGAAGCCAATCCAAGAAAAGACAATTATTTAAAGCCCTTTCTCGTTAAACAGGTTTCTATTGTCTTTATGATTATGAGTCTTTAGCATTTGTTCAGCTAACAGTGCTTCAAGCTCCAAAAACAACGCCTGATACGAGGATTGAAACTGTTTATCCCCGTCGGATTCCTGCCAGGTTTCAAACAGTTTTTTTCTAAAACCCTCCTCTAACTCAGCGAAAGTGGATTTTTTCTGACTGGCATTATTGCGATCAAACCTTGCCAATATGCGATCGCTGTCTTAAGCCCCAGA
>CAKMZU010000064.1:0-4359 GCA_929200485.1 uncultured Gammaproteobacteria bacterium
GTGTAATCATCTAAGTTGCCTGCACTACAGGTTAAAAGTTAACGGAAACAACGCATGCACAAGCTCATAAAAATTCTCCTCATAGAAGATGATGTTCAAGTAGCTGAATATGTCCGTCAGGGTCTGGTTGAAAAAGGTTATGATGTAGAGACAACCCGTGATGGTAATGAAGGCAAACGCAAAGCGATCAATGGTCATTATGATTTGCTCATTGTTGATCGAATGCTCCCGGGTTGCGATGGGATTGATATTGTAAAATCAGTTCGTCAATCAGGTGATAGTGTGCCATCGCTGATTCTCAGTGCGTTGGGTAATGTCGATGATCGTATTCAGGGTCTTCGAGCTGGGGGGGATGATTACCTCGGTAAACCCTTTGCTATGGAAGAACTATTGGCTCGGATTGAAGTGCTGCTTCGAAGAAATGAAGCAAAGCCGACCACTCGGTTGCGAGTTGGCGAGCTTGAGTTAGACCTGTTATCCCACAAAGTTACTCGTGAAGGCATTAATCTTAACCTTCAGCCTAGAGAATTTCGTCTACTTGAATATCTAATGAAACATGCAGGTCAAATTGTGACGCGTACCATGTTATTGGAGAATGTCTGGGAGTATAATTTCGACCCTCAAACCAATGTTATTGATGTACACGTGAGTAGACTTCGACAAAAAATCGATAAAGATTTTGAAAAACCCATGTTGAGTACTGTCCGTGGTGCGGGTTATGTACTGAATGTTCCGAAGTAAAACGTTTGCCCATTATACATTTCGATTTATGATGGGTTATGTCGCCTGTCTTAGTATTGCTGTTTTCATCCTCTTATCCCTTACTTATATCATCTATTCACTGGATTATTTTAACAGTGTCAATGATTCACTCGAAGCTGAGCTTGATCTCATAGAGGTCGCCTATAAACAAGGCGGCATAGAACAGGTAACTAAATTGTATGAAGCTCGGGAAAAAAACACCCAGTTTGCTCGTTTTGCCTTTATTTTAGTCGATAATAATCGACAAAAGCTTGTCGGCGATCTTAATCATTGGCCAGAATTTTTTACCTGGAGCGATGGTTGGTACAGCTTTGAAATGGACTTTGTCGATTATTCTGGTGAAATGCTTCGGTATAATTTTGTTGCTCGTACTCGCGACTTGGATGAAGGGCACTCGATCATGGTTGCGCGTGTAGCCGATGACATACGACAAAATATTCAGTTAGTCAGTGCCACACTCTTTTGGAGCATGGTGATTATGAGTGTGTTGGGGGTTATTGGTGCGATAATCATTAGCCATCTAAGTCTTGGTCGAGTCGAAGAAATTAACCAAACTATCCGCACCATTATCAATGGTAATCTCTCAGATCGAATCGCTGTTGGGCAAAGAGAGGATGACTTTGAAACCTTGGCTATTAATCTTAATGCCATGTTTGAGCGTATAGAAAGCTCAATGAATGATGTTCGTCAGGTCACTGACAATATAGCCCATGATTTACGAACGCCCTTAACGCGAGTTCGCAATAAATTAGCCACCCTTCAAAAGAGTGCTGAAGAAGATTCCAAAGAGGTCGTGAGAGAAATTTTAACTGAAGCAGATGGGTTGCTTTCTACTTTTAGTGCGTTACTTCGAATCTCTGAAGTGGAATCTGGCAGTAAAAAATCAAATTTCGTTGTTTTCGATTTATCAAAGGTCTTGCTTGATGTCACTGAATTATATGAGCCTTTGGCCCAAATAAAAGACATTCAAATGACCACTTTTATTGACTCAGATATCCGGCTCTTTGGTGATAAAGACTTGATGTTTCAAACATTAACCAACCTTATTGATAATTCAATAAAATACACACCGGAAGAAGGGCGTATTATCGTTAAAGCGCATCAATTAGGTTTGAAAACTCGGTTGGTCATCGCGGATGATGGGCCAGGTGTGCAAAAAAGTAAATTAACGAAAGTGTTTCAGCGTTTTTATCGGGTTGAGGCCAGTAGAGGTTTGCAGCCTGGGAATGGTTTGGGGTTAAGTATGGTAAAAGCGGTCGTTGAATTACACAGCGGGTTTATTACACTAACTGATAGTCGTCGCTATTTTTCTGATCGAGAGTCCCTCGGTTTAACGGTAACTATCGATATGCCCGCACAGGAAGCTTTGGTATAACTTGATATTCATAGGGTTTTACCAAAAATAGGAAGCAGATTGATGCTCCTTGCTTTGCCAAGCTCAAAAGATGGGTGTCAGGCCCTCTTTAGTTTTTAAATCACACAGAAATTTGTAATCTGTCGTTTAATGGCTGTTAATCAATCAAGCTTAAATGGCTCGTTTGTATTGGCGGTGCTTTTTCTATTGTCTCTTCAGTCAATTGCTCGTAAGAAACCGCTTGAAGATGTGAAGTGTCAACCGGAGTGATTTGTGTTGTGGTTTGTTGTTCCGGATATTCAGAAATCTCAGCGGATAAATGATCAATACTTATTTCATTAATGCTTGAAGGTTCATTCGCCAATTTTTCATTATCAGTGAGTAAGTCGCTACCATGGGGTTGCAGCTTCAAGGTAGCCGATGAGTTGATTACTTTTGATTCATTGCTTGAAGCTTCTTTATTGGAGCCCCTCTTCGGTGTCACATTCAGTTTGATCGTTTGGGGCTGCTCTGGCTGTATGTCAGTTATTAAGCCTATTTTTTTTAGGCCTGCCTGCCATTTTTCTGCATCCGTATTAGAGAGCCCTTTTTTTAAAACAACGGCTTTACCCTGAAAGAAGTTATCAGCTTTTTCCACTGTCATCTTAAACTGCTTGGCAAATCGTTGCTTTACAGTATCAAGAGATTGATTTTCGATGATTTCGCTTTGGAAGATAATTTTAAATGTAGACACAATGGTTATTTATTATGAGTTGGTTTAGACCTTTCGTCAGTGTTCAAGATATCGCTGAGAAAAAAAAGTGTTTATCCTTAAAATTGATCGTTTGATCGCAGTATTTATGGGAACTTACCAATTTTTATGTCAGTCAAAAAAGCTTTAATTTATGGAAGCTTTTATGCTGTTTCGATTCATTTTTCTAACGCTCATCTATTATTCTTACGTTGCATTAGCAGTCGATGGTTGGAGTGGAAGCAGTTATTCGCAATTTTCAACATCTCAAGCAAATGATGCTTCTATTCTTCTTGATCAACTCGGAAACCATCAGAGAACTGAAAAGATTTGGGTGTTTGGTTGTGGAACAGGCAATAATTTAGCGCAGTTTTATCTACGTTTATCGCCGAGTCATATCTATGCAAATGATATTTCAAAGAGCATGATTGAGAAAGCTAAAGAACGCTTTGATGACCATCAAGACATTACTATTGAACAACTTGATGCCATAGATTTTGAGGCGAGCAGTCAGATAGACCTAGCGATTAGTGTTCATGTTCTGCACTGGATTCCTCGAGAAAAAATTCAGCAACTGTTGTCTGTCGTTGATGCTAATTTAACCGCAGGAGGAAAGTTTGCGGGTGTTTTTTCGGCCAGTAAAGAAGGATTGCCTTTTCAAAATTGTCTTGATGACTTAAAAGGTTCAAATAAATATAAAAACCATTTTCTGAAGTTTGTTCAGGCACAAACCTTTTATCAGGTTGATGAATTGAGAGGGCTCCTGACAAACAAAGGGTTTACTATAGAAATATTAACCTCGACACCACGCGATAAAATCTTTGCGGATTTTCCTGCGCTTAAAGGGTTCGTGGCTCAGTGGTTAAGTGAGTATAAGTATCTAAAGGAAATAGACTCGGTACTCTCCGAGCGATTTTTAGACGATTTGATGCAAGCATACATGAAACTAACCAACCAGCATGCGGATAAAGAAATTCATTGGCGGGAAAAAACGCTGACATTGATTGCTCGGAAGTCAAAATGATTCGGTAGATACTAATGCTGTTATCTTTAGTCGTTTTTATGTGTGCAATTATGATCGACTTAATCATATAATAACGAGAAAGGCTATTTAGATTATAGCGTAGCTTTAAAAGTAACCGAGTATAAGGGCGGGTGGGGTCTTGCAGGCTATTGATGAGCTGGAAACAATGGAAGCGAATGAATCTCAAAAAGGTAAGGTCAAGCTTGAATCCTCATCTTATGTGCCAGTAAGATTTGTAAAGTCACTTTTGAGGCTGGCAGAAAAGCGCCGTTTTGATATTCCTTCCATTCTTTTAAATGCAGGCTTGGACTTCAACCCTCTGCATAGTCAGGCACAAACCCATATTTCAGCCATCCATTACAGCCGAATTTATCAACAAATTCTCGTTTTGTTGCAAGATGATAATTTTGGTATTCCGTCGGGAAAAGGGGTAAGTGCTGGCGCTTTTAAAATGCTTTGTTATAGCATTATTCATTGTTCGACGCTTGA